>JAMCUF010000029.1 GCA_023381755.1 Deltaproteobacteria bacterium | reverse complement strand
GCCGCTGTCTTTATGGCGCTGTCGTCCTTTTGCGCGGGACAAAAGAAAGAGGTAATTGTTTCAAGGGGCGAACTCATCGAAATTGGCGGGTCGTTTAGAATACCCGATATAATGAAAGCTTCAGGGGCTATCTTAGTTGAAGTTGGGACAACAAACAAGACTAAGCCGGCGGATTATGAAAAAAATATAAATGAAAATACCGCCCTTTTACTAAAGGTGCATCATAGCAATTTTATAATGAGGGGCTTTGTCGGCGAACTATCAGGCAAAGATATTGCGTCTATCGGCAGGAGCTTTCATATACCGGTTATGGAGGACCTGGGTTCAGGCAGTTTTGTTGCCATAGAAAAATTCGGATTGCCCCACGAACCTACCGTTCAGGAGGTTTGCAGGTCAGGCGTGGATATCGTTACATTCAGCGGGGATAAGCTTTTGGGAGGGCCCCAGTCGGGAATAATAGCCGGGAAAAAAGAGTATGTGGATTTAATCGCTTCAAATCCCTTAAACAGGGCATTTAGGATAGATAAAATGACCCTTGCCGCGCTTGAAGCCACCCTTTTCGAGTATTTGGATTTGGAAAATGCGGTGAAAAGCATACCCACGCTCTTTTTTCTTTCGCAGAGCAATAAAGATATAAAAAAAAGGGCATTCCGGCTTTTAAATAAAATCAGGAAACTTGAATCCGCGAATAAAAATGCATATAATTTTAAAATAGTAGAGGATTTGAGTCTTGTGGGAGGCGGAGCCTTGCCTGATTACGAATTGAAAACGTATTCTTTAAGCGTTACCCACAAAACGTTAAGCGTCCATAGGCTAAGCCAAATTCTTCGCAACGCCCGCGTTCCGATTATAGGAAAAATAAAAAACGAAGAATTTTTGATTGATATTAGAACCGTGCTCGAGAGGGATTTTGAAGGCATAATTAAAGCGTTTGATTTTATTTCAGGCCGGGAAGATGAATATTTTTAGTTTTTTATTTTTTTGATTTATTGATATAATGGGAAAAATGGCGTTATAATAATTATAATTATTATAGCGCTGTAATTCTTAAATATAATCTATGCCTTTAGTTATGCGGATTGAGATATGCTTTCATCAAGCGTTCTTGTTTTAAATAAATCTTTTTTGCCGGTTCATGTTACATCGTTAAAAAGGGGCATAATCCTTCTTTATCAGGGTGTTGCCAAGGCTGTGGATGAAAATTATAGAACGTTTAACTTTGATTCGTGGCGAAGCCTCTGCGTCCTTGAAGAATCTAAATCAATAGGGCTCGTGGACAGGATGATTAGGGCGCCAAGGGTTATAATTCTTGCTAATTATGATAAATTACCTAAAAGATATATAAAATTTTCAAGGGCCAATATATTTTTAAGAGATAAAAATAAATGCCAATATTGCGGCAGGGAATTTAAAAAAAGTGAGCTAAATCTTGACCATGTCATTCCCAGAACACGCGGCGGGGTTTCGTCATGGGAAAACGTGGTGTGCAGCTGTATTTCCTGCAATAGAAATAAAGGCGGGAGAACGCCTGAAGAGGCGGGAATTAGACTTTTCAGAAAACCCAGGAAACCCGAATGGTCACCTTATTACCATATATCCCTTACGAATATTATGTATAAAGAGTGGATGCCTTTTCTGAGCCTTGTTGATAACGCTTATTGGCATGTGGAGCTGGAAGAGTCATAATGAAGTATCGGCCGCCTGTTAATATTCGCCGGCATATATATGCAGGCGTTAAATAAATGTCCATGGATGAACTACTTAATCCTTTTGAAAGTACCGGCAGATTCATATTAAAAACAGTCGATGAATTAGGCTCTCTTACGATTTATCTATGGGAATCAGTTTTTTCCATCTTCAGGTACTCCATAAATTTCGGTAATCTAATCGATCAGATGGTTTTCATCGGTATGGACTCCTTCTATGTCATAGGTTTGACCGGCCTTTTCACAGGCATGGTATTATCGCTTCAGGCATATTACGTGACTAAAATTGTCGGTGTAACCTATATGATAGGCCCCATGGTTGCCTTATCCATGACAAGGGAATTGGGGCCGGTATTAACCGCGCTCATGATAACGGCAAGATGCGGTTCATCCATGGCTTCCGAAATAGGCACAATGAAGGTGACGGAACAAATAGATGCGCTTGAGGTAATGGCCGTTGATCCGTACTATTATCTGTCCGTTCCCCGAATCTTGGCTGCCACGATTATGCTCCCCGTTATGACAATCTTGTGTTCGTTAATCGGTATAACGGGCGGTTACATTGTTTACGCTTATTTTTTAGGACTTAATCATATTGTGTATATAGAAAAAATATACCAGTACATAAAAGTGGGCGATATATACAGCGGTCTTTTGAAGGCGGTTTTCTTCGGCATAATACTTGCGACTATTAGCACGTTTAAAGGTTTTGCGACAACCGGCGGGTCGAAGGGGGTTGGCCGCTTTACGACCCAGGCCGTCGTATTAAGTTCCGTATATATTCTTTTTGCAGATTATATCTTTACCTCTATTTTTTTTAAATGAACTTTTAAATTGCCACTTATGCTGGAATCTGCGAAGGAAGTCCCTGTCGGCAATTTTGAGGTTAATTAACCTGTTGATTAATCCAATATTAAGTTATACAATTAAAAAGTATTCGTTAAAATATGCATTAAATCCTATGATTATTCTTGAGCGGCTGACAAAGTCTTTTAACGGCATTAAGGTGCTTAACAACCTTAATATTAAATTCGGCGAGCAAAAAATCACGGTTGTAATCGGTAGGAGCGGCGGCGGGAAAAGCGTTATGCTTAAACATATAATCGGTTTAATGAGGCCCGATTCAGGTAGGGTCTTAATCAACGGCATAGATATTAATACATTAAAAAGGAAAGAACTGAACGAAATAAGGAAGAAATTTGGAATGGTTTTCCAGGACGGGGCGCTTTTTGATTCCATAAATATCTTTGAAAATATAGCTTTTCCAGTAAGGCAGCACACTAAATTAAGGGAAAGCGAGGTAAAAGACAGGGTTTATTCAATGCTCGGCGATGTAGGTTTAAGCGGGCAGGAATTGAAGATGCCGGCGGAAATTTCCGGCGGTATGAGAAAAAGGGTGGGCGTGGCAAGAGCTTTAATACTTAATCCGGAAATAGTTCTTTTTGACGAACCCACGACCGGCCTTGATCCTATTACGTCCGATGCAATAAGTAATTTAATTATAGCGATGCATAATAAGTTTAAATTCACGGGAATATTAATAAGTCATGACATAGCGGGCGCATATAAGATGGGTAATATAATTGCAATGCTTTATAACGGTTTTATTATCGAGACGGGATGTCCCGAGGACATTAAAGCCTCAAATAATCCGGTTGTGAATCAGTTTGTTGCCGGAAGCATGAACGGCCCTATTGATTTTAACATGGTTTAATTATGAAATTAAACAAAGAAACTAAAGTGGGTATTTTCACGGTAATTGTTTTATTGATACTCGTCTATTTTTCCCTTAGCGTTGGAAAGATTCACATATTTAAATCGCCTGTTTATACTATATCCGCTTATTTTAAATCTGCAAACGGAATCGGTGCGGGAACAACCGTTACAATGGCTGGAATAAAAATAGGAAGGGTCGAGAAGATCAGGTTGGAAAACGGTATGGCCAGGGTTTATATGGCTATTAAGTCAAAATACGGGGTTTATCCTCAATATATCGCATCGATAAGATCGATGAGTCTACTGGGAGAGAGTTATATCTCCATTTCACCCGTCAGCAGGGTTTCCGCGGCGGAGATAAAGGAATCTTTGAACGGGGAAACCATTAAGAGCGAAATATCGCCTCAAAGCATGTCTGCGCTTATTATGCAATTTGCCAAAACCGCAAACGATTTAGAAAAAGTTTCTAAATCGCTTAAAAATTCAATTGGAACAAAAACCGGGGGGAGGAATATAAAGGCGATTCTTTATAATATCGCAACGTTTTCCGAAAATTTAAACAGGCTCGTCTATATCAATCAACAAAATGTCAACGCTATCATGTCTAATTTCGCATCTATTTCACGGCACATCAACAATTTAACCGTTCGAAACGATGCGGCCGTGACAAGGACGGTCCGCAATTTCAATGCCGTATCCTATAATTTAAAAAAAGAGCTTCCTGCCATTACAAAAAATATAAAGAGACTATCCCTGAATTTGAACCGTATTATGGCTAAAAATGGGAATAATATTAACGAAAGCCTAAAAAATATTAATGCCGACACAAAAAAATTACAGCTATCGTTAGATGAAATATACGGCATATCTTCAAAAATAAACAAGGGACATGGAACAATCGGAAAACTTGTAAACAGAAATTCAGTGTATAATAATTTAAACGGCTCTCTAAGCGGTATTAATAACATAGTGAGCGGTTACAGCCAATTTCGGGTTAAAATGAATATGAATTCGCGCTACCTTCTTGGAAGCAAAGGCTCCGTCACCTCGGTAAACCTTAAACTGCAGCCGTCCCCTGGTCATTATTACGAATTGGGTGTTGCCTCCGTACCTATGGGTTACGGCAATACCTTTGACCAAACGCAGACGGCAACATATACCACTAATAATCCCCCCTCGGGGCAGTTTTATCCGTCCAGCGTAACTACGAATACGACCCAATATACCTATTCCAATAGCGTAAAATTTAATGCCTTAATAGCCAAAAATTTTTATAACTTTACCCTTCTCGTCGGTTTATTATATTCGACGGGTGGTATCGGGATTAATTACTATATACCCGGTACGGATAAGAATATTAAACTTTATGCAAGGGCGTTCGGGTTTAATTCTAATAACGGCGGTGTTAGCGAGTACGTTAATGCGGGTATGAGCTATACATTTTATAGGCATATATTTTTAGATGCGGGATATGACAATATTTTTGGCGGAGGTAACAGGTCCGTTTATGCCGGCGGCGGCGTTAAGTTTACGGATAAAGACCTTAAATATCTTATAGCCGGCGGTAAAATGCCAATGCCATAGCCTGCCGGTAAATAAAAACTAAAAAATGACATCGAAAAAATATAAACTTACAAGTCTTACAAGCGCTCACGGCTGAGGATGCAAGATAGGTCCGGAGGACCTTTCGAAGATTCTTGAAAAATTGCCTGTTCCAAAAAACGATAATGTTCTGGTCGGGTTCGGCTATAAAGACGATGCAGGCGTTTATAAAATAAATGATGATACCTGCCTTATCCAGACGGTAGATTTTTTTACGCCGGTAGTGGACGACCCTTATATTTTCGGGCAGATTGCGGCTGCCAATGCGCTTTCGGATGTTTATGCAATGGGAGGAAGGCCGATTACGGCCTTAAATATTGCCTGTTTTCCGGTTGAGAAAATAAACAGGGAGGTTTTTAATCGGATACTTCTTGGCGGCCTCGATAAAATAAACGAGGCAGGGGCCGCGCTTTTAGGCGGACACTCTATCTTAGACAAAGAGCTCAAATACGGGCTTAGCGTCACGGGGGTCTGCAATATAAATGAGATTTACTCAAATCAAGGGGCAAGACCCGGAGATACTTTATATCTAACCAAAAGTCTTGGAACGGGGTTTGTCGTCAGCGCCATTTGTACGGATTTTTTAAGCGCAGATTCGTTAAACGAAGCCTCTTTATCTATGTCAAAGCTTAATAAAAAGGCTTCGGAGCTCGCCGTTTCCCTAAGGTCTCTGCATGCCTTAACCGATGTTACGGGTTTCGGACTGCTTGGGCATTTAAGCGAGATGATGATTGCAAGCGGTGCTGCATGCGAGATAAATTTGAAATCCTTACCGGTTATAAACGGTGCGATAGAGCTTATAGAGAGAGGTATAAACCCGGCAGGAACTAAGAGAAATAGAAAATATTTTTCAAGATATGTAAGGATTAGAAAGGGCTTGGATGAGAGCCTGATCTTGCTTGCTTTTGGCGCAGAAACTTCGGGCGGGCTTGTGATGTCGGTAGCTGAGTCAAAATCTGCGGCGCTGGAACTCGCTTTTAAAAATGCCGCAGAGCCCCTGTTCAAGATTGGAAATGTGGAAAAAAGAAAAGCGAACGATGATGCTTTTATTTATTTAGTCTAATTATTAATTAGCCCTGTTATTATAATGCAAAATGGATATTTCCTTGGGGTTGATCTTGGGACAACGACGGTTGCCGCTGCTTTGGTAAATCGTAAAAATTCCGTTATTTCAAGCAAAAGCATATCAAACTTTCAATATCCCGAATTTGGACTTGATTCCATCAAAAGAATACAGAGCGGCTTAGACTTAAATTCCGTTAAAAAACTGCAGCAAAAGGCCATTGCGACAATAAATGCTTTAATAGACGATATTAAAAAGGAGACCGGCATAGGCTATAGCGATATCGAAATTGTTGCAATAGCCGGCAATACGGTTATGGAAATGGCCTTATGCGGTTATCCGCTTATTTCGCTGTCAAAACCGCCTTATAGGCCGGCCGCGGATGTTTCCTTTCCGGATAAAACCTCTTTTTTACCTGATTTTTATTTAAAAAATCGGGAATTGTTTATATTTCCGATATTGGACGGTTTTGTCGGCGGCGATGCGGTAGCGTCTATTTATTACTTGAGTTTGGAAAAAAGAGACAAGCCGGTTTTTCTGGCTGATTTTGGAACGAATGTCGAAATAGCCATAGGAAACAAACGTAAAATATATACCGCTTCGGCTCCCGCAGGACCGGCATTCGAAGGCGGGAATATCAAGTACGGGATGACGGCGGAAACCGGCGCTATTTCGGATGTAGAACTTAAAAACGGCGCATTTAAACTTAAGACGGTTGCCGCCGCCAGGCCGAGAGGAATTTGCGGAAGCGGCATAATGAGCCTTATTCACGAGCTTTTGCGGGAAAACGTTATAGATAGAAGCGGAAGAATTCTTCCGCCGGGTTTAATAGATTCCGAAAGCTATCCGGTAATAGATGCAAAGAATGGCAGGCCGGAGGTTGTCCTGTATTTTGACGGTAAAGTTAATATAAGGCTTTTTCAGGAAGATGTCAGGCAGTTTCAATTAGCCAAATCGGCAGTTAAATCTGCATCGGCAATACTTATGGAAAAATTTAAAATTTCCGGCAGCGACGATTTTGATGTTTACCTTTCAGGAACATTCGGCAGCCATATTAAACCTGAAATTATCGATTTAATAGACATTTTTCCATTTAAAGGGAAGAGGATAAATTTTATTGAGGATTCAGTCCTTTTGGGTTGTCAAAAATATGTAACATCAAAACCGTCCGAAAGGGAAAATGATCTAAGCAATATAATCAAAATCTCAAAGAACTTTCCTCTTTCAGGGAGTAAACTTTTTGAAAAACGCTTTATCGGGAACATATCGTTTTTGCCGTAAGTTGCCCGCATCCGCCGTTTATCGACCGTGCCTTAGAAAATCTTGTCGTTACGGTAAATCCCGCTTTAAGCAATTTAAGTTTAAAATTATTAACCGCATCGTTATCCGGCCTTTCAAAGTTTTTTAAAAATATGGAATTTTTTCCCTTATTTAACGGTATTAAATTAAATTTTACTTTTGAAGGGGAAAACATTTTGATAAGCTCTTTTGCGTTTAAGATACCGTCATTTACCCCTTTTATCAACACGTACTCCAGCGTTATTTTGTTATGAATAGAGGGCTTTTTACGATTTATTAAATTGACGATATCTTCTAACGGAAACTTTTTATTGACAGGCATAAGCTCGTTTCTTGTAATATCATCGGAAGCGTTTAAAGATATGGCTATTTTATATTTAAATTTTTCGATATTCTTAAGTTTATCCAACAAGCCGCAGGTGGAAATAGTTATCTTTCGCGGCGCTATGGCAAGAAAGTTATTATCGGACATAATATTTAACGATTTTTCCACTTCTACCATGTTGTCTAACGGCTCGCCCATGCCCATAAAAACCACATTTGTAATTTTTGAGGCCGGCTCCGCCGAGCCGTGGGCACGGCCGGAATGAACCGGAGCTGGCCCGAGGCCCGCTTCCTTTATATCGGCACTTATGAGCAATATTTGGGATAATATTTCGCCGGAGGATAAGTTTCTTCCTCCGCCAAGCCCTGCAGTTTCACAGAATGCGCAACCCATTTTACAGCCGGTTTGGGACGAGATGCATAAAGTTTTTCTGCCGTCATTATAATTTATCAGTACCGATTCTATAGTTTTATTATCTTTAAGCCCGATTAAATATTTCTTTGAATAACCCTTTATATCTTCTTCATATGTTGTCGCCAATATTGCCGGAAGGCCGGTATGAAAATTATTCATTAACTCATCCCTTAAAAATTTCGGGATATCGGTCATCTTGGCAAAATCAAAGGTTTGGTAAAAATAAACCCATCTCATAATCTGGCGGGCGTTATACCTTTTAAATCCGCTTAAAACGCAAAACTCTTCCAATTCCCGCTGCGATTTATCGAATAGCGACTTTTTATTTTCCATTTTTATTTTTTTAACAAATTCACAACTTGTCTTAAGTTGTAAAATATGATAAATTTTACTGTGTATAAAATATATAAATAATTAATTTAATTTGCATTATAACATTTATTGAAGATTATTAAAAGATTGCATATGGCGCCCGATACCGGTGAAGAAATTTATAAAAAAAGCGTAACGATAATAGATTCTTTGTTGAAGGATAATCTTCATTTTAATAATTTTTATTCCGAAGCCGAAAGGGTTGTTATTAAAAGGGTTATCCATGCAACAAGCGATGTAAGTTATGCAGGTTCCATTTTCTTTACGAACAATTCGGTCCAAAAAGGTATGAATCTGATTAAGAAAAAAATTGAAAAAAAAGAGCCGTTAAAAATTGTGTGCGACTCCGAAATGACAAAGGCCGGTATAAGCAAAAATATCAACAAAAATGTCATAATAGACTCGTATTGTTACATAGGTTGGGACTATGACAGTTTATTAAAAAATTGGGAGAATTTAATTTGCAGATATAAATTTTTGCATGATTTTAAAGAATGTATAAATAACCCCGATATAACCAATATAACGAAATCGGCCCTTTCTATAAGATTGGCAACCACGGAAAAATTACCCGATGTAATTGCGATTGGAAATGCCCCGACGGCCCTTATCGAAGTTATGAATCTATGCAAGTATCTTCACCGCTCCATAAATTACAATCCGCCTATAATAATCGCCATGCCCGTGGGCTTTGTCGGGGCGGCGGAGTCCAAAAAACTACTCTATGAAGACAATTTTTATTCTTCCATCGGTAATTTTGGAAATTTTGGGGGAAGTTCCTCGGCCGCTTCTGCGGTAAACGCTCTTTTATCCGGGTGTTTATGAAAAAAAATATATACTTATAATTTAAAACAATATCAGGGTAAAAATGCAAAGTAAAAAACAAGTATTCAACGTTCCCAATTTTTTGACAATGTTTAGGATTTTAATCATACCGGTAATATTTGCTTTGTTACTTTTCAAAAAAGAAATTTACGGCATATACGCCTCGGTTTTCTTTATACTTGCCGTATTAACTGATTTTATGGACGGTTATATCGCAAGAAAGAAAAAATTGATAACGAATTTGGGCATTTTTTTGGATCCCATTGCCGATAAACTTCTTGTCGTAACAATTCTTATAATGCTTATTCCATTAAATAGAATTCCGGCATGGGTGGTTGTTATAATTATATTTCGTGAAATATTTATCACCGGGCTAAGGGCTATCGCAGGTGAAAAGGGAGTCGTTATTCCCGCAGGAAAAGAAGGCAAGTGGAAAACAGCCTTTCAAATGCTCGGCATATTTTTTTTATTGATTTATTATAAGCGTTTTTATATAAATTTTGAAGATATAGGACTTGCATTGATTTTTATTAGTATAATATTTTCCCTTGTTTCTTCATACAAATATTTAAAAAGTGTATCGGGCATATTATTAGACGGTTAAATTTGAGAGGCCCGTAAAATTTTTCTATTAAATTCTAAAGTTTATGTCTTCCGGTTTTTCTTAAAAATATGCCGTCAAATTGATTGTTTAAAAATATTATGGATTAAGCCGGTTTTTAAATTGAGTTTTTTTTTAATATATTTTATACTATTAGTATAAGTGATGGATAAAACATATGAATAAAGAGAATGCCTTTTTTTGGGGCTGCACGATACAGGCAAAGTTTCCGTTTATGGAAAAGGCTACCCGCTTAGTATTGGATAAATTAAACATAAGATATCGGGATATTGATTCTTTTACCTGTTGTCCGGAAAAATCTTTGGTAAAAAATATAGATGAAACGCTTTTTGATTTAACTGGTATCAGGAATATTGCGCTTGCCGAAAATGAAAATGTCGATATAATGTCGGTTTGCACGGGCTGCTATTCAAATCTTAAACAGATCGCGGCAAAAGTTGCCTCAGATCTTCCATATCAAAAAAAAATAAACGAAACTCTTGAAAAGCTTGGGCTTAATTTTTCCGGAAGCGCTTCCATTTACCATTTTATTGAATATCTTCATGACGAGGTTGGATTAGATAAAATTAAGGCAAATATAAAGTATCCGCTAAGGGGCATTAATATAGCAATACACTACGGCTGCCATTTGGTAAGGCCGTCCCATGCGATAGGCTTTGATTCCCCGTTCGATCCCTTTAAATACGATAATATTCTTAAAGCGCTTGGGGCTAATGTTATAAATTATAAAAACAAAATGATGTGCTGCGGACAGGCCCTGGACAGGGTTGATGAACACGACAAGGCCCTTGTCATGACCAGAATCAAATTAGATTCAATTAAAGAAGTCAATCCCGACTTAATCACAACGGTTTGCCCTTCCTGTTTTACGCAATTTGATACAAATCAGTTCATGCTTTTAAAAGAAGGAACCGCCTATAAAATTCCCGTTATCACGCTGGAAGAACTCATGTGTCTTGCCTTTGGCATAGAGGGAACGGAAGAACTTATAGGGCAGCATAAAATCAAGGCAGACAAGTTTCTCGACAAATTTGACAGGGCAAAGGTCTTAACCGATTATTCCATAATATTCGATCGGGAATCTCTGCTCAGATGCTATAATTGCCAGGCTTGCAGGAATGATTGCCCAATGAGTCTTTCTTTCGAATCTTATGACCCCTCGCTGGTTATTAAAATGATTTTAGACAACGATGTTGAGAGGGCAACGTCTTCAAGGATAGTCTGGGAATGCCTTGAGTGCCACACATGTTCCGAGCTGTGCCCGCAAAATTATAGCTGGGAAACGGTTCTTACAACCCTTAAAAATCTCGCAATAAAAAACGGTATCGGCCCGCAAAAGGTTAAAAGGGCTGAAGACCTTTTCTTTAAAACTTTAAGGCTGGGGGAACCGCAGGAAGGAATTAGGAAGAAATTGGGGCTTCCTCCCGTAAAAAAGATTGTGGCTGCCGATTTTAAAAGGCTTATAGATGAAAATATATTATGAAATTATATTATAAAACATTTGTTAAAAAATTTTTCATATGTTAATATTTAATTGATTTGAGTCATACTATGGACGGGTTAGGCCGGTTTAATAAAAATAATTTTATATACAGAAGGGTCGAGGGATTAACGTGTTAAAGTTAAAAAACAAATTTGGCATTGAAAGAGATATTTCAGGATGCGGTTTATGCGGCATAATAAATACAAAAAGGGTTAAAACCACCGGCAGTGACATTAAAAAGGCCATATCCGTCGAACATGACAGGGGTAACGGCTTGGGCGGCGGTTTCGCTGTTTACGGCAATTACGAAAATTATGCCGGATTGTACGCATTCCATATAATGTATGACAATTTGTCCGCAAAGAGTAGTGTCGAGGAATACCTTAAAAATAATTTTGTTATCGATAAAGAGGAACCCATACCGACGTCAAAAACTTCCAAAATTACAGAGCATCCATATTTACACCGCTATTTTATGAAACCTAAATCCGATAGGCAGGACAAGCTCTTTCATGATCTTGGAGATGATGATTTTGTCGTTCAAAGCGTTATGTTGATCAATGAAAATTATGATGGAGCCTATGTTTTTTCAAGCGGGAAAAACATGGGGGTGTTTAAGGGCGTAGGATATCCCGAAGATATTGCCGATTTCTATAAATTAGATGAGGTTGAAGGCTACATGTGGACGGCCCATAACCGTTTTCCTACAAATACCCCCGGTTGGTGGGGTGGCGCGCACCCGTTTACATTGCTGGATTGGTCTATTGTGCATAACGGCGAGATATCGTCCTACGG
Source organism: Deltaproteobacteria bacterium (assembly GCA_023381755.1). Classification (GTDB taxonomy): domain Bacteria; phylum SZUA-79; class SZUA-79; order Acidulodesulfobacterales; family Acidulodesulfobacteraceae; genus Acidulodesulfobacterium. Next base: position 10,046 of record JAMCUF010000029.1, on the reverse strand, counting down.
TATTAACAAGAGGTATCTCGAGATGTATAAGTACAATCTTTCGCTAAAAACAGATACAGAGGTCATAACATATATTTTGGATATTTTAATCAGAAAACATGGCCTTCCGATTGAGTTGGCCACCCTTGTGCTGGCAGCGCCCTTCTATCAAAGTATCGATAAAATGAATAACGAAAAAAAGGAATTATTAACCGCGCTTAGGCAAATATACGGAAGCGCCCTTTTGAACGGGCCGTTCGCTATCGTGTTTGGGTATTCAGGCGGCATGGTTGCAATGAATGACAGAATTAAGCTTAGGCCGCTTGTCGCAGCTACAATGGGAGATTTTACCTATGTGGCATCTGAAGAAGCTGCCATCAGGGCTATTTGTCCCTCTCCCGATTTAGTTTGGTCCCCCAGGGCCGGCGAACCCGTTATAGTTAAATTTGAAGAACCGGTGCCGCAAAAGGGGAGGGTAATCGGTTTATGACAAAATCTTCATTTTCTAGCATACAATCCGAATATTTAGCATTAATAGACCACACAAAATGTGTAAGGTGTAAAAGGTGTATTCAAAATTGCGGGTGGGGAACATATAGCTTCGGCGGCGATAAAATTATCGCCGATCATTTTAAATGTGTGGCTTGCGGCAGATGTTACACATATTGCCCCGAAGGCGCCATCTCTATTGTTAAAAATCCCACGGTTATCAGGGAAAACTATAACTGGCAGGAGTATCATATTAGAAATATCTGGAAACAGTCCGAAACTGGCGGAATTGTTATTTCAGGAATGGGGACAACCTTTAAATATAAGAAATATTTTGACCATATACTTTTGGATGCTTGTCAGGTTACCAATCCATCCATCGATCCCTTGCGGGAGCCGATGGAACTTAAAACATATCTTGGCAAAAAGCCCTCTAAAATAGAACTTGATTTTAATGAGGAGGGCGAGCCGGTTTTGAAAACTAAAATGCCGCCGCAAATCGAATTGCAAACGCCGTTTGTTTTTGGCGCGATGTCCTACGGCTCTATTTCGTTAAACGCTCAAAAGGCTGTGGCTCTGGCTGCCAGGGCATTAGGAATAGTTATGAATACAGGTGAAGGCGGACTCCATGACGATTTAATTCCATTTGGCAAAAACATTATCGTTCAAGTTGCTTCGGGAAGATTTGGCGTTCATAGAGATTATTTAAATAGCGGTATCGCCGTTGAAATAAAAATAGGACAGGGTGCAAAGCCCGGGATAGGCGGTCATTTGCCCGGTGAAAAAATAGGCATGGATATATCCAGGACTAGAATGATTCCGATAGGAACAGACGCAATTTCACCCGCCCCCCATCACGATATTTATTCTATCGAAGACTTAAGACAGCTTATATTTGCCATAAAAGAGGCTACAAACTATGAGAAGCCGGTTTCCGTCAAAGTTGCTGCCGTTCACAATATCGCCGCCATTGTTAGCGGAATAGTCAGAGCCGGGGCGGATATAGTATATATCGATGGATATACGGGTGGCACCGGGGCGGCGCCGAATATAATAAAGGATCACGTGGGGATTCCTATCGAGCTTGCCCTTGCCCAGGTTGATGAAAGGCTTAGGGACGAAGGAATTAGAAATGAAGCTTCTATTATTGCTGCCGGAAGTATCAGATCGAGTGCAGATGCCGTAAAAGCCATTACCCTTGGTGCAGATGCCGTTGCAATTGGAACAGCCGCTCTTATCGTCATGGGCTGTCATGTATGCGGAAGATGTAATACCGGTAATTGCAGCTGGGGAATAACTACTCAAAGACCGGAGCTTGTCAGAAGGCTCGACCCTGAAGTTTATGGGGAAAGGCTATATAATCTTATTTCCGCATGGAGTCATGAAATTCAAGAGGTTTTAGGAGCTATGGGGGTTAATTCCATCGAAAGTTTAAGGGGTTCAAGAGAAAGATTGAGGGGCATCGAATTAACCGATGCCGAGCTCAGAGTACTGGGGATTAAACATGCGGGATTATAATTATAATGGTATTAATTATAAATTGATAATATAATGATATTAGTAAAGATGATTAAGGTATTGAGGATAGAAGGAGAGTTAAGGGCATTATGATAACGATAGATGCTAAGGGAATGTACTACAGGGACCTTAACAGATTAATAAGGGAAGGGATTGCAAAGGGGGTTAAAAAATTTTTCCTGGAAAATGTTAACGGGCAGTATTATATAGGAGACGGTATTAAAGGCGATGATATAGTTATTAACGTAAATGGCGTTCCGGGCAACGATTTAGGAGCTTTTATGGACGGCCCCACCATAATTGTAAATGATAACGCGCAGGATAATGTCGGCAATACTATGAATGCCGGAAAAATCCTGATAAAGGGCGATGCAGGAGATGTGGTCGGGTATGGCATGAGGGGTGGCCGGATTTATATTCTTGGGAATGCCGGATACAGGGTCGGAATACATATGAAGGGTTATAACGAGCAGCTGCCCGTTATAATAATCGGCGGTAAGGTGGGAAGTTTTTTTGCGGAATATATGGCCGGAGGGGTTATTATTTTATTGGGGCTAAATGACACAGGCGATACCGGTAGCGATTATTTTGCGGTAGGTATGCATGGAGGGGTTATATACCTGCGAAAGAAAATAGACTTTTCAAAATACTCAAAAGAGGTTGAGCTATACGAAGCGGATGATAACGATATGGCTTTTTTAAAAAAATACTTATCGGAATACGCGGATAGTTTTAATATTTCTATTGAAGATATTATGGGCGGTTCTTTTTATAAAATTGTTCCTTCGAGTGCAAGGCCATATGCCCATCTTTATACCTCGGCGTAACCTATCGTTAATTTTTTTAAAATAATTATTTAAACTTATGAATGAATTATTTGCGGGCTCTCAAAGGATGGACATAAACAACCTTAACACGATTGAAGAAAAGGTTATTTTAATTAAGGAGTTATTTGAAAAGATAAAAATTGAACGGGATCGACTTTTAATGGAGGTTAAAGCCAAAGATGACGAGATTAACGAGTTAAAAAATAAAATTGCGCAAAATGAAATGGAAAACGGTATAATGATAAAAAAGATTGACAGTATAATTGTTAATTTGGAAGCGATACAATTATGAATGGAAACGAGGTTCAACGCAGTTCATTTGTCGAGCTTATAATAATGAATCACAAGTTCATTATAAATAGCGATAAGGACAAAAAATATTTAGAGCAATTGGCAGGTTATGTGAATGCCAAAGCCGACCAGGTTATAAGCCGGACAAAATCGGTCGATTCTTTTAACGTAGCCGTATTAACCGCGCTTAATATAGCCGACGATTTTATGTCCAGCAAGACGGAAGTTAATAGCGAAAGCAAAAGGGTCTTAGAAAAAATTAACAATATACATAATTATATAACCCACTCTCTTTAGGCGAGGTTGTATAATTATACCCTGCGGTGTTTGATACTAGGTTTTTAAAATTGACCCAACAGTTGGATAGAATGGGATTGTCACTGCTTTTTGATGTAGAAGCATGGGTAACTTTGATTCTTAATTCATTTGGCAAACGATTACCACCTATTTTTAAATAGGTCCAATTTTAAAGCCACTTCGGCACAAGCGGGGTTTTCTCTGCTATATACCGTCTCCCCCATTTTCATTCCCTTTAAAATTTAAATAAATTTTACGCAATAACCTGTTCGGTTGCAATACTACTTTTATCTAACTTTTATCTAAGATAGATCATGATTAAAAAAAATATTGCAAGAAAAATGGCGATTGAAAGGCGCAATAAATTAAGCGAGGATGAAATTAAATATCTCAGCGGCAATATTGCCGCTGATGCTTATTCTTTTATAAAGGATAATTTTCTTAAGAATGTTGCAATTTATATGAGCATGAAAAATGAGGTAAGAATAGAATATATTATTGCATTAAATATGACTAAAAGTGTTAATTTTTATCTTCCCCGGTATTCTAAAGGGAGGTATCTTTGTTTTAATAAATTTGAGAATATTAATTCAATGAAAAAAGACGATTATGGTATATTATACCCGAAAGGCGGTTATATTATGGATACAAAGGAAATAGACGTTTTTTTCATACCCGGAGTTGCATTCGATATCTTCGGAAATAGGGTGGGTTATGGAAAGGGGTGTTACGATAGAGTTTTAAATCAAGCAAAAGATTCTTTATTTGTAGGTGTTTGCTACGGTTTTCAATTAATTTCCGATGACGCATTAGAATTTGATAATAATGATGTAAAGATGCATTATTTGCTTACAGAGAGCGGTTTTGTCAAAGCAAATAATTAAATAACGATTTATAATATTAAGGAGATACGGTAATGCTTAACAGTTTTGTTGCAGGAATCATAATCGGCTTCTCCCTCTTATTTTTTATTGCGGGGTTTATCGTTAAATATACTATTGATAAAATTTCGTTAAGAAATACGATATCAAAAGCCAACTTAATTATAAAAGAGGCCGAAAAAAATGCGGAAGAAATCAAAAAGGACTCACTTTTAAGCGCTAAATCAGAAGCTATCAGGCTGAAAGAAATTGCCGAGGAAGAAATAAGGGTTCAAAAACAAGAATTAAATCAGATGGAAAAAAGATTATCCATTAAAGAAGATAACCTTGAAAAAAGGATAACGCTAATCGAAAGAAAAGAAAACGATTTTTTAAGAAGGGAAAGAGGATTAATTCAATCTGAAAAAACAATAGTCGAGAAAGAGAAGAAAACAGAAGAGGTATTAAAAGAAAAAATTTACGAATTAGAAAGGATATCGGGCATGACCGCCCCTGCGGCTAAAAATTCCCTCATAAATTCGATAGTAGAGGAGGCTAAACACGAAGCGGCAAAGTCTATTAAAAAAATAGAGGATGAAACAAGGGAGGTCGCCGATAAAAAAGCCAAAGAGATTATAGCATTAGCGATACAGAGGTATGCCGGCGATTATGTTGCGGAAAAATCCATATCGTCCGTTCAGCTATCCAGTGATGACATGAAGGGCAGGATAATCGGAAGGGAAGGGAGAAACATAAGGGCATTGGAATCGGCAACGGGTGTTGATTTTATAATCGATGAGACTCCGGAAGCCGTTATATTATCGTCTTTTAACCCGATTAAAAGAGAAATAGCACGACTTTCGCTTGAAAGACTGATAACCGACGGCAGAATTCATCCGGCCAAGATCGAAGAAGTGGTTGGGAAAGTCGAAGAAGAGCTTAGTCTTGCGATGAAGGAAGCAGGCGAGCAGGCTACTTTCGATGTTGGCGTGCACGGCATACATCCTGAAATTCTCAAGTTTTTGGGAAAGTTAAAATACAGGACAAGCTATTCTCAAAACGTGTATAATCATTCAATAGAGGTCGCTTTTTTATGCGGGATAATGGCCTCGGAGCTTGGTATTAATGTAAAGCAGGCAAAAAGGGCGGGCCTCTTGCACGATATAGGAAAAGCGGTTGACCATGAGATTGAAGGTTCCCACGCGATTATAGGGGCCGAGCTCGCCAAGAAGTTCGGCGAATCATTAAAGGTGGTGCATGCTATTGCTGCGCATCATTATGATGAAGAACCGAACAGCGTGTTGGCTGTTTTAGTGTCTGCCGCCGATGCGTTAAGTGCCGCAAGACCGGGCGCAAGAAAAGAGATGTTTGAGACTTATGTGAAAAGGCTTGAGGATCTTGAATCCATCGCTAATTCATTCAACGGCGTTGCTAAAAGTTATGTTATTCAAGCAGGAAGAGAAATCAGGGTTATTGTTCAAAGCCAAAAAATATCGGATGATGATTCTATTATGTTATCTAAAGATGTTGCTAAAAAAATAGAATCCTCGCTTCAATATCCGGGGCAGATTAAGGTTACCGTTATTAGAGAGACGAGGGCAACGGAATTTGCTAGATAAAGATATCAAAATTCTTTTTATAGGCGATATTATAGGGAAGCCGGGAAGGCTTGTGGTTAAGGATCTTATCGGTGATTTGGTTTCCAGATACGAACCGGAGTTTATTATAGCAAATGGGGAGAATGCCGCCCATGGAATGGGGATAACACCGGATATTGCAGAGTTTATACTTGAGTTGGGCATCGACGTCATTACCTCCGGAAATCATATCTGGGACCAAAGATCTATAATTCCTTACATATCGGGGCGGCCCGAGCTTTTAAGGCCGGCGAACTATTCTTCCTTGGTTCCGGGGGTTGGTTATGGTATATTTAATTCTAGATTTGCAAGAAAAATAGGGGTTATAAATTTGGAAGGAAGAGTTTTTATGAAAGGATTTGCGGAATCACCGTTTGTAGTTGCAAAAGATATAATAAAAAAAATATCCGGCCATTCCGATGCCATAGTTATAGACTTTCATGCCGAGGCAACCTCCGAAAAAGAAGCCCTTGCATTATATTTAGACGGGGAGGTATCGGCGTTGGTCGGAACCCATACCCATGTTCAAACAAATGACAGCATGATTTTGCCGGAAGGCACTGCCTATATAACGGATGTTGGCATGGTAGGTTCCAAATATTCGGTCGTCGGGACAAATAAAGATATTGCAATAAAAAGATATTTAACCGGAATGCCCGATAAATTTATTCCTGAAGAGAAAAATATCATACTGAACGGAGTTTTAATAGTGGTCGATAACAAGACAAAACTAAGCAAAGACATCCAGAAGATTTATATCGATTCCCATTAATTTTCAATTTAAAATTTAGTCAAGGTGCATTTTTTTGTGAATGCGAACAACAAAAAATCGGAGATAGAAGGCAGGATTCAAGTTCAAACCGATGCTATAAGACGGGGTTGCGCCGAGCTTATAAAAGAAGACGAACTTTATGAAAGGCTGTCGTACTCAATAAAAAACGGCTTGCCGCTAAAGATTAAGGCAGGTTTTGACCCTACGTCCCCGGACATACATTTAGGACATACCGTTTTATTAAACAAATTAAGAACTTTTCAGGAATACGGTCATCAGGTGTTTTTTATCATAGGCGATTTTACGGCTATGATCGGCGATCCCAGCGGGAAATCCGAAACGAGAAAACCACTGTCCGAAGAAGATGTTTTAAAAAATTCCAAGGATTATCGAAGTCAGGTATTTAAAATACTGAAGCCTGAAAGAATAAAAATTCTTTTTAATAGCTGGTGGTTGTCCAATATAAAACTAAATGAATTTATTAAAATCTCATCAAATTATACGGTAAGAAGAATGCTCGAAAAGGATGATTTCGAAAAAAGACTTAACGACAATAACCCGATAGCGATACACGAGTTTATTTATCCATTGCTTCAGGGATTCGATTCGTTATTTCTTAAACCGGATATCGAGATTGGGGGAAATGATCAGAAATTTAATCTTATCGTAGGCAGGGAATTGATGAAAAGCTTCAATTTAAATCCTCAGGTTATCATGACTATGCCTTTACTTGAGGGCCTTGACGGTAAAAACAAAATGAGCAAATCGCTTGGGAATTCGATAGGCGTATCCGATGAACCGAACGACATGTTTGGCAAGATTATGTCGATATCAGATGAAATGATGATTAAGTATTATGAACTGTTAAGTTCTATTCCCGATAAAAAGCTGGTGGAGTTAAAAAATGAGTTAAATAAAGATTTAAATCCGATAATAGCAAAAAAACGGCTTGCATTGGAAATTGTCGAAAGATATTGGGATAAATCCCTCGCGGATAAAGCGTATAAATATTTTGAAGATAAGTATCAAAAAAAGATAAATCCCGATGATATAAAGACTATTGAGCTTAATCCCGACGATTTTAAAAAATATATAAAGACTTTTCATAAGGGGGGAGGCGGTTTCGGCAATAATCCCGCTATTCCTCCGGATTCTGTCAAATTTGAAGCCGTATCTTTATTGGCCGGTATTAATGCCGTTTCGAGCAATAGCGAGGCTAAAAGGCTTATTAAGCAGGGCGCTGTTAAAATATATCTTAAAATCGATAATAATTTCAAAGAAATTGAAATAAAGTTAAACGAAGATAGCAATATGACCTACCCCATTCCTTCAAACTTAGATGAATTCATACTAAAAGTCGGCAAGCAAAAAATATACAGGATAAAATTAAATTTTTTACCGTAATTTGCCGGTAGAAATGGAAGCCAAAAACGACAAAACCACTTTAGCCAACGTATTTTTCTGCGAAAAGCATGTTTTTTAATGGTTAAAATTTTTTATTGATTTAGCCTTTAATATTTAATATGATTAAAATAAACTCTTTATTCTATAAATATAATTGTGGTCCGGCTTTTACCTGCTTTTAGCTTAACCGGCTTAACAAAGCCAATATATTGTAACAATTGTATAAGCATTAATTAAGTATTATGGAGGAAATAATAAAATGTCGAGGGTTGTAGTTTTAGGTGCGGGGGTTTCGGGTCATACAGCCGCAAGCTTTCTAAAAAAGTTTTTAGGCAAAAAACATGAGGTTGTCGTTGTGTCGCCAAACAGCAAATGGAACTGGATCCCGTCTAATATTTGGGTTGGCGTGGGTGCAAAGCGGCCTGAAGATGTTACATTTGAACTTGCTCCCGTATATAAGAAAGCGGGAATAGAATTTAAACAGGCAAAGGCTCTTGGCATATATCCGGAGGGCGGCTCACAAGACGATAAACCTTTCGTAAGCATAGAATACACGGATGAAAAAAAGGCGGGGGTTTCCGAAAATGTTTATTACGATTATTTAATAAATGCAACCGGACCAAAACTTAACTTTGCCGCAACCGAAGGCCTTGGGCCCGATAAAAACTCCCTGTCCGTCTGTACGGTATCCCATGCGACACAAACCTGCGGCGAACTTAAAAAAATGATTCAAGATATGAAAAACGGGAAAGAAAAAAGATTCGTGATAGGCACGGGACATGGTACGGCTACATGTCAGGGCGCCGCATTCGAATACATGATGAATGTGAATGAAACGTTAGTAGAAGCAAGGGTAAGGGATAAAGCAAAACTTACATGGATTTCCAATGAATTTGAAATGGGCGATTTTGGAATGGGCGGAATAAATATTAAAAAAGGGGGCTATATTACAAGCGGCAAGATTTTTATGGAATCTTTATTTGCCGAAAAAGGAATTTCATGGATAACCAAGGCGCATATCGTAAAAGTAGAACCTGAAAAGATTCACTATGAAACATTAAATGGCGATTTTAAAGAACTCGGTTTCGACTTTGCCATGCTACTCCCTCCTTTCGCCGGTTCCGGCTTAAAGGCTTACAACAAAAAAGATGAAGATATTACCCCAAGTCTGTTTGCTCCAAACGGCTTTATGAAAGTGGATGCCAATTACGATGCAAAGTCTTACGAAGAGTGGACATCCGAGGATTGGCCCAAAACACTGCAAAACCAGGTCTATAAAAATATATTTGCAGTAGGCATTGCTTTTGCGCCTCCTCACGCCATAAGCAAACCGATGAAAAGCCCTAACGGCACTCCGATATTTCCGGCTCCTCCTCGAACAGGAACGCCTTCCGCCATGATGGGCAAAACCGTTGCTCTCAGCATAACCGGCATGATTAAAAAAGGGAACGACAAGCCTGTTTACACCGCCTCCATGGCTGAGGAAGGGGCTCCTTGTTTTGTATCCATAGGAACGGGATTTTTTTCGGGAATGGCCGCATCTATGGCGGTGTACCCCGTGGTTCCAGATTTTAAACGTTTTCCCGATTACGGAAGAGACATTAATTTAACGTTTGGCGAAGTCGGACTGGCGGGACACTGGATAAAAACCATGCTTCATTATATGTTTTTATATAAGGCAAAATTAAAACCGGGATGGTTTTTTATACCCGAATAAAAATTGTAAAATTTAATAGTTTAAATAGTTTAATAAGAATTAAAGAAGAAGGTGAAATATAAAAATGGAAAATAGCCAAAAGCCATATGAACAGGAATGTTTCTCATCAAAACCCACTAAATTTACAAAATTTTTAAGAAGATTTTTCATTTGGCAGATAATAAGATTTATTGTTATAAATATAAAAATTGCTGCAATGCTATTAAAATCACATGCCGGTCATTCCCGTAAATATTAAGCCCGGGTCTTATTGCA
>JAMCUF010000035.1 GCA_023381755.1 Deltaproteobacteria bacterium | reverse complement strand
TCTGCCTGAAAATTCATAACTCGCCGGATCGGGCGGATAGAAATAGCCTTTATCTGCGAGATGCGATTTTAAATCTGCATTTATAATACCCGGTTCAACAGTTATTAACATATTTTCTTCATCTATTTCTAAGATATGATTCATTTTTGTAAATGAAACCACGACACCGCCTTTGAGCGGCAAACTTCCACCGGAAAACCCGCTTCCGGACCCCCTTCCGACAACAGGGATATTGTATTTTAGACACAACTTAACGATGCCGGAAATATCATTTGAACTAAGTGGAAAAACAACGACATCCGGCATGAACTCTTTAGATGTTGCATCATAGGAATAGCACAAAAGCTCCTCCGTTTCGTGTAAAACCCGGCTTTTTCCCAACAGACCCTTCAATTCATTTATAAGTTCTTGGTTCATAATCAACCGGATTATTCCAAAAAAACGCGCAACCAGCCGGTGGATGTCCCGTCATTCCAAGTAAAACACAAGATCCATTGAAACGGCTAAAGTTGCTCCATTTCCTTTATTACCTCTGCAGCCATTTTAAAGGCAATTGCCCTGTGAGATATTTTATTTTTCTCCGAAGAATCAATCTGCGCAAGGGTTTTACCCTGTTCGGGAACAAAAAATACAGGATCATAACCAAAACCTCCTGCCCCGCTTATCTTGCTGGAAATTAATCCGTTTAATTCTCCCTTGAAATAGTGGAATTTGCCTCTTTTTATATCATACAGGCAAGCTAAGCAGATAAATTTAGCGCGCCTGTTCGCCATACAATCCTTTTTTAGCCTCATCATGTCGAGCAATTTATTAATGTTTTCAATATCGGAAGCGTTTCCACCGGCAAATCTTGCGGTAATGAGACCTGGAATATCTCCCAAGCATTGAGCCTCTAATCCCGAATCCTCGCTTATTATATAGTCCAAACTCAGTCCGGATTTTAACTTCGGATTTTCATCCAAAAACTTTACATAACCATCCATTTTAATTTTAGCATTTTCTTTGTAAGTTTTTCCATTTTCGATTATTTCTGCCTGAAAACTTTTATCCAAATAAATAATATCAAACCCGGTAAAATTGCCCATTATCGACTTAATTTCTTGAAGCTTATGGATATTTCCGGTAGCTATTAATATGTTAATCATTTGTTATTGTTATTAAAGAATGCGGAAAGTTTATTTATATCTATTTATTAGAAAGACGGCTATATTACGCTATTAATTGCCTTATGCTGCAGTTCCGTTATTTTTGATATAGCACCTTTTGAAAATTCATAAAGTTTCATTAGAATATCAAACTCGACAGGCGTTTTTTCGGCGCATCCCTGGATTTCAATTATTTTTCCGCTTCCCGTTAAAACAAAGTTAAAATCCAGCTCGGCAACGGAATCTTCGGGATAATCGAGGTCAAGCAGGACTCCGCCCTTTACAATTCCAATGCTAACTGCGGCAACGGAATCATAAAACGGTATTTTTTCAATTTCGCCGCGCTTTATTAAATCCAAAAATGCCAGATAAGCGGCAACATATGCCCCCGTTATCGAAGCCGTTCTTGTTCCGCCGTCCGCGCTTATAACATCGCAATCAATTAATATAGTTATGTTTGGAAAATCGGAAAACCTAATCACAGATCTTAGTGCTCTTCCTATTAACCTTTGTATTTCCTGTGCCCTTCCGTTAATCCTTCCTTTTACCGAATCCCTCGGTATTCTGTTGTTCGCCGACCTGGGAAGCATTGAATATTCTGCCGTTAACCATCCTTCCCCCTTATCTTTTAAAAACGGAGGCACTTTATAGTCAACCGAAGCGGTACAAATAATTTTAGTATCCCCTGTTTCTATTAAGCACGACCCTTCCGCATATTTCATATAATTCGGGGTTATCGTTACAGGCCTCATTTCATCCGCCGGCCTGTTTTTCTTTCTTGTCAAAGTATTTTCTCCGTTTTATTTTTGCCTGAAGTTTAATCCCATTTTTTATTCTTAATGAAAAATATATAAAGGTCTTTTAAATTAATTACATTAACTAACCGCACATTAATCAAAGAGCATACTGCAGGAATATCGTTTAATAACGACTCCTTGTCCGATATGACCGTTAAAACATCATCTTGATTTAAACTTTTAAGCTTATGGACGACCGCCCGGACAGGGGGGCCTCAACAAAGCCCTCTGATATCAAGACTGATATTGCCGTAATTCAGGCAAGATTCAGTTTCCATTTTCTCTCCGTTTTTTCTCGTAAATTAGCTGCTTACTTAACCCATCACCTTAAGAGCGGCATCCAAAATACCGTTAATAAAAGAAGGGGATTCATCGTTTCCAAATTTTTTAGCTATTTCCACGGACTCATTGATAATAACATTTTTAGGTGTTTCAGGATGAAATAAAAACTCATAAATTGACAACCTTAAAAGGTTTCTGTCAACCCTTGACATCCTTTCTATCGTCCAATTTTTCGATACCTTCTTAATAATGCTGTCTATCTTTTCTAAATTAAACAGGGTTCCCTGTGAAATATCGAAAAAAAAATCGTGGATCTGGGAGGTGTTTTTTTTAAAACCCTCCCTGATAAGACTTTCGGAAGCAAATTCATTATAAAAATTATCTATCCTTGCGCCTAATCCCTTTATATCCCCGTCCGTTTCATATAAAAATTGCAATGCCAGTTCCCTCGCCTTTCTTCTTTTTGTCATAAAATATCAATTAAGGTTTAAGTCCCTTTAAATTTTGGAATAAAGGCTTGCCATTTCGACGGCGGACATTGCGGCATCGAAACCCTTGTTTCCCATCTTTGTTCCGGCGCGGGATATTGCCTGTTCAATAGATTCCGCCGTTATAATTCCATAACTTACGGGAATGCCGGAACTGACGGAAAGCTCGGATATTATTTTTGTAACCTGCGAAGATAAAAGATCAAAGTGCGTCGTTTCACCCCTTATAAGGGTGCCGAGACAAATTACCGCATCGAATTTTTTGCTGTCGATCAGCTTTTTGACTGCCATGGGAAGTTCAAACGCCCCCGGAACCTTAACGACGGTAACATTGCCTTCGTCTGCACCGGCTCTTTTCAGGTAATCCAGCGCCCCGTCCAAAAGTTTACCGCTGATAAACTCGTTAAACCGGGACATAACAATGCCGAATTTAAACCCGGCAGCCTTAAGCTCTCCTTCGATTAAATTAAGATTACGCATCTTATACCTCTACTGTTTAATTTTACACTACTTTATTTTTAACAAATGGCCCAGTTTTTCTTTCTTTGTTTTTAAATAATGCTTGTTGGTTTCATTGGGACATATCTCTATTGGAACCCTGCCCTCCACGCTCAGCCCGTATCCTTCGAGCCCGATTATTTTTTTTGGATTGTTAGTCATAAGACGCATTTTCCCCACACCCAGATCCACCAATATTTGCGCCCCTACTCCATACTCCCTCAAATCAGCTTTAAATCCTAATTTTTCATTGGCTTCAACCGTATCGTACCCCTCATCTTGAAGGTTATATGCCATTAATTTATTAACAAGGCCAATGCCTCTGCCCTCCTGCATTAAATAGAGTATAACCCCTTTTCCTTCCTTGTCTATCATCTTCATCGCGGTTTTTAGCTGGTCGCCGCAATCGCATCTTTCGGAACCAAATATATCTCCGGTAAGACATTGGGAGTGGACCCTTACAAGGACAGGCTCGTCCCGTTTAATATCTCCTTTTACAAGGGCGATATGCTCCTTAAAATCAATGTTATTGGAATATACTATAATTTTAAATCCGCCGGCAAAGCGTGTAGGAATTATGGATTCAACTAATCTTTTGACGTGCTTTTCATGCTTAAGCCTATAATTTATCAAATCTTTAATTGTTAGTATTTTTATATTGAATTTTTTTGAAAATTCTATCAAATCAGGCATCCTTGCCATAGTCCCGTCGTCTTTCATTATTTCGCATATAACTCCGTACGGTTTTAATCCGCCGATACGAGCAATATCGATTGACCCCTCGGTTTGACCGGTTCTTGTTAAAACTCCTCCATTTTTACCCCTTAAGGGAAAAATATGGCCCGGCCTAACCAAATCGGTTGGTTTTGCGTTATCTCTTATCGCGGTTAATATGGTTTTTGCCCTGTCATGAGCAGAAATGCCCGTTGTAACGCCCTCCTTTGCCTCGATTGACACCGTAAATGCCGTGCTAAATTTAGACTCATTATTGGTAACCATGGGTGATAGATCCAAACTATCGGCCTTTTCCTCGGTTAGCGTTAAACAAATTAATCCCCTTGCATGTTTCGTCATGAAGTTTATTATCTCGGGGGTAACATGCTCGGCTGCCACGACCAAATCCCCCTCGTTTTCTCTATCCTCGTCATCGACGAGTATTATCATTTTTCCGGATTTTATATCCTGCGCCGCTTCCTCAACTGTAGCCAAATTCATAAAATTTTTCACCCTTTTATATAATTTTACCCGCCCCAATAAAGTATTTAATTACAAATAACCGTTCTCGGACAAAAATTCATAAGTTAAACCGCTTTTAATCCCTTTGCCTAGATTAAAGGAGCGGCCGGTTCCCGTCTTTTTATCTTTATTTGCAAAAATTTCATCTACTCTTTTTACTATTGTTTTTTCTAAAATAGAAGATTCAAGATTAACATAATCTCCTATTCTTTTAAAACTCAAATTTGTTCCCTTATATGTCAAGGGTATTATGCTTACCAAGAAAACATCATCTTTAAATTCGTTAACGGTTAAACTAATTCCGTCGGCAGCAATAGAACCCTTTTTTATCAAATATTTCTTAATGTCGTCATTCACCGTATTAAAAATTTTAATCCCCAGAATAAAAGAGTTGCCAACTGGCTTTTTAAGAACGATTTTACCGATACCGTCGATATGCCCCAATATAAAATGACCCGAGATATCGGAGTTTGCGGAAAGGGCGGGCTCAATATTGACCGCTTCGCC
>JAMCUF010000018.1 GCA_023381755.1 Deltaproteobacteria bacterium | reverse complement strand
CGCAAAATCCTGCTTTTTTGTTAAGAGGGATGTGTATGAAAAATACGGCGATTTCAATGAAAATTATCGAATATCGGCGGATTACGAATTAATGGTCAGGCTGCTATATAAAAACAAAATTTCCACGGTTTATCTGCCGGAAATACTCGTTAAAATGAAAACCGGCGGCGTCAGCAATAAAGTTTCGCAGACCATTAGAAGGTTAAAAGAGGATTTTGCGATAATAAAGGAATATAATTTAGGAAGTTTTGGCGGCGGATTAGATGTAATGTTTAAAAAAAGATTTTATAAGATAAACCAATATTTTAATAAAAAATTATAAGGCGGTTATCTTGATAGTGCAAATAATACTTTCTTTTTTTATTTCCTTTTTTGTTATAGGCGGGATACTTCTGTATTTTGCAAAAGGCGGGAAAATAGGATTGGACGACTGCAAAGGCGCGAATTTCAATCCAGGTAGTTTAGGCAATGAAGAAAATCATGGAAATGAAGAAGGAGGCAAATGCGGCTCAAAATCTAAACCAGAACCGCAGAAATTCCATATTAAATCTGTCTCAAGGTTGGGTGGCCGCCGGAATATTTTCGGCTTTTTTATCGTCCTTATAATAATCGGTATCCACAGAAAAGAAACAGATTATATCTACTTGCTTCTTACGGCTTTGCCTGTCTTTGTTATGGGATTTACGGAGGATTTAACAAGAATGATAAGCCCGAAATTCAGGCTTCTTGGAGCCTTGGTTTCCGCTATTTTGGCCGTGTATTTTCTAAATGCTTATCTCGTAAGAATCGATATAGGGTTTATAGACGGCCTGCTTTCCGTCAAAGCCGTTGCTGTAATTTTTACGATATTTGCGGTGACTGGAGTGGCAAATTCGTTTAATATCATAGACGGTTTTAACGGATTGTCTTCCGCCGTGTCTATTATAATACTTCTTAGCCTCGGCTATATATCTTTTAAGGTGGGCGATATATTTTTAATGAAAGCCTGCCTGATTTTAGCTTTTGCGATATTCGGTTTTTTTATCTGGAATTATCCCTTTGGAAAGATTTTTCTCGGGGACGGAGGGGCTTATTTTATAGGTTTTACCATAGCCCTGGTTTCCGTTTTGCTGGTTGACGGAAACAAGGCCGTTTCGCCGTGGTTTCCGTTTCTTCTGTGCATATATCCTATTTTCGAAACATTATTTTCGATGTATAGAAGAAGAGCCAGAAAAAGCTCCCCTATGGATGCGGATGCGTTTCATCTGCATACGCTTATTTATAAAAGATTAGTTCCTCATATATTGGGCACGGATATAAAAAACAATCAATTAGCCCGCAATTCCGCAACTTCGCCGTTTCTATGGATGCTCACCTCATTCAGCGCCGTTCCGGCGCTTCTGTTCTGGAATAACACTCCGGTTTTGATTGTTTTTGCTTTTATATTTATAATAGTTTACGTGTGGCTGTATAAGAGCATTGTGAATTTTAAGCTGTGGAAGTTTATAAAGAAAAGGATTTAGATGTTCTTTATTGCCGTTCCACGCGGCGGAGGCGTTCTTAAGGAGTTCTTTCTTTTTCAGGTAATTTGCACCGGATTAAATCCGGTAAAAACCACCTAAGAAAGTTGTCTTAATTTATGGGAGCATTATAGAAGAAAGAATTTTAAAGACAAATTTATATTGACAAATATAGCTTATATTTGTTAAACTGTGAGCGTATATCGAACGGTTTGCGTTTTTTTTAGGTAAATAAAAGGCTTTAAATACTTAAACATTTGCATATTCATTTTAAGTTAATTTAACAAGGGGTGGGGAGATGAAAAAAGTTCAATGGAAAAGGTTTTTTATATTTGCGGTTGTAATCCCTATTATTTTCGGCGTGGCCGTTTTTAGCAGGCTGTGGATGGGTAATTCTACCGTGACAAAGGCTGTATCCGGCCGCGAAACCGGTTCAAAAAGTCTTTCATTGGGGTCTATCTCCAATAAGGTGTTAAAAGATTTTAAGGCGCCGGTTGCAAATGCTTGCGGGCTTGCACCTTCAAGCTGCGTAGAGTGCCATAACGGGGTTATGGCCGAAAAGTCTGTCGGGCCGATACACCATGTCCATCGTCCCGTATCAAATATAACATGTACCACCTGCCATGCAGGAAATTCTTTTGCCATCGCAAAAGGCATGGCACATACGAATTTAGTAGCCAATCCCCTTACAACCCCAAAGTTTTCATGTGAAGCTTGTCATGCATCCAATCTTTCGCAAATCGTTCAAAAGGGCATATCGGAGGAAAAGGCGTTTTACGCGTCAAATCCAAATGCCCCGAAGATTAAAGGTTAATTAAACTTTGGAGATAAACATAATCAATATTCAAATAGCTCTAAGTGATATAAGAAGCACCTATCCTGTTCAATCTTAAAACAATGTGATTCTTGCGGATGATATCCGGCCGGCAACGATTGGCGATACTAAAGAATACTCGAAGGATGCTTTTAAATTATACATAATAAATAAATTTAGAATAAATTTAAAGTTTAAACTTAAAAAGAGGGAACAATCTATTATGCCTAATAGCGTTGAAACTATGCAAGCGCCAAAAATAAAAAAGTTTCCGGTAAGTTTAATAACATTATTAGTTTTAAGCTTAATCGGATCGATAATAATGTATAATATACATCATGTATTTATTTATTTGCTTGCTTATTACTGGTTTGGATTAATATTCGGGTTATTTCTTCAATACGGCCATTTTTGCATGTCATCCGCAATTCGCGATCTGTTTGCCATTAGGGTTGCAAGAGTTGCTGCGGGGCTTATGATTGCATTGATGATTTATGCTATTGTTTCAGCGGTAAGCACCGGATTCGGTTTTCTTACTTTTTCACCTAATTCATTTGCCGTAACCGCTTTGATTGGCGGGGCGATATTTGGTTTTGGTATTGTTTTCGCCGGTGGTTGCTCATCGGGCTCATTATATAAATCGGGCGAAGGGAACATGGTTTCATGGATAGTTCTTTTCAATTTAGGATTGTCGCAGATTGTGTTCGCGGAAACCAGTTTTGGATTTTTGAATTATTTTATTCCCAAAGCGTGGAAAGCGGCTGCCGCTCAGCAAGGAATACCCAAGCAGTACTTACACTCGTGGTATGATTATTTTATGACCGGATATATTTTTACGCATAGAGGTTACACAATGGACGATTTTGTTAATTTTCACAATATCTGGGCAAATGCCTTTATCAGCGATGCCTTAATCTAACTTCCTATTCCATGCACAATTGTTCTTGTAATAATATACCGCATTTATCACAGAAAACATTACATCAGCGAGAGCAAACTTGAACCGAAAAAGATAGGGTTTAAAAATGAATTAAAGGGAATCTGGTCAATGATCGTGCAGGCTAAAAGAACCGTGTACGGCGGCTTGGGCCTCGGTGTTTTTGCCGGACTTAATATGTTTGTATTAAGTTATCTTCGCCGGGTATATCATTTTATAAATTTTGGACAAATACTCGATAAATTAGGTTATACTCATGGAATAGCGCTTCAGGGAGTTTTTGACCCCGGTTATTGGTATATTGCGACTCAGGAAGCTCAGGCATTGGCATGGGTATTTGAAAAGTTAGGATGGAATTTAATGAACAATGTAACTTTCGGCTTTCAAAACGGGATTCCGAACCCTTTACTTAACCCTCCTCTTCTGATGTCTTTCGGAACGATTATAGGCGCCGCGGTAATGGCTCTTTCCTTTAAAGAATTTAGCTGGAAGATTCCGAATCTTGAAGCGATTATTTTTGCGGTATTCGGCGGCTGGTTTATGGGCATCGGCGTAAGGATTGGATTAGGATGCAACATCGGGTCGTTTTTTGTTCCCGTTGCTAACGGGGATCCAAGCGGCTGGGTTTATTTTGTCGGCATGATAATAGGAAGTTATTTTGCGGTTAAGGCAATTAGTAAATGGATTAATTATAAGAGCGCTAAAGATTTAAAAGAATTAGACAATATTGAAGGTTTTATGTAATGAAATAAAGCCGGGAGAATTAAGATTATGAGTAACGTTTTACGGAAACAATCCGAAAACACCTATGTGCTTGACTGCAGGAGGTTAAGCGAGAAGACGACCCAGATATATGCCAAAAAGGTGTTGGACAAGCTTAAAACGGGGTTTCGTTTAAAGGTGGTAACAAAGGGTCCCTCATGTGATAAATGTTTTGGCATTACAGAATTATGCGGGGTTGAAAAATGTGAATTAGTGAATGTTACAAACGCAAAAGGAATATATACCTACGAAGTTCTCAAAAACTGAATTCAAATTAAAATTATAAATTTATAATATATCAAGGAGGTTATAAATTCTTATGGCAGTAAAATTCGAAAAAATAAGCGATAACACCTATATGCTGGATGTTACGGGTTATGTTTGTCCGGTTCCTCAAATGTATGCAAAAAAAGTTTTAGAAAAACTAAATAAGGGTGACCATGTAAGAGTTATGGTAAATAACCCTTCTTCCCGTGAAAGCATAACCCAGTTCTGTACAAATGAAGACCATCCGATTATAAATACAACTTTGGAAAAGGGTGTTTATACGGTTGAGATTGTGAAATAAAAATATTTTTACTGGAGCGGGGAGATAGATTTGTATGCACATTGGCGTTGTAGTAACCGACGATAAATATGTAAGTGACGCGGTAGCCTTATTGGGAGCCGCATCTTCCAAGGGTTTTGAAACTGAATGTTTTTTGACCGACAGGGGCATTTTGCTGTTGAACTTTAATAATTTTACGGATTTTGTGGATAAGATTGATTGCAAAGTTTCAATCTGCGAGTATTCCATGGACAGGTTGGGGGAAACTAAAAACATCGAAAAGTTTAAGGATAGGATGGTAATAGGCGGCCAGTATCAGGATGCCGAATTAGTTAGCCGTTCCGATAAAGTGGTTGTATTTTAGGACTATAAAATTAACCGTATTTTTTACAGGCAAATACACTATGCCGCTCCATGTAATTTAGTCGAAGCGATATATGATATTATATTATTTGCATTATTACGTATTGTAAGGTATAAATTATGGATAACAGAGTGCCCAAACGGATATTGGTAATATCGCAATTTAAGAAAGACGAGGGGTTGCGGATGGCCAACGGCTTAACGTTGTTGGATGACAAGGTAAGGGTTATCGTTGTCGGCAATTTGGAAAAAAATGAAAATGTGGACATTCAGCTTGAAGCCATTGAATTTGGCGAAACTCCATTGCAATATATAGATCCGGATAAAGATTCCGATTTAAATATTTTAACCGACGAAATCCAAAATGCGGATGTGGTGTATATATTATGAGTAAAAAATTTCTATTTTTATATGTTGATACCCCGGAAATCGGGAAAGACAGAATTATGCATAAAGTTGCCGAAAATTTAAAAAGAAGGGGACTGGAAGTTAAAGAGATTATAAAGAGCGGTAATGAAAGTATAATCTTCAACGAAATTTTATGGAGCGATGTCCCCATTGTCGTTAAAGGCTCCGGAGATTTTTAAATAAATTCCGGTATAAATGCGGTTGTTGCTTTATATGAGTTCAGCATTAAACTTGAGTTATTAATCAATATTAATTTGGGAGGAAGGGCTATGAAAAAAATAAAAGTTTTGCTGCTTGCCATATCTTTAGTATTTTTTGGTGTTGGCAGTGTTTATGCCTTAAATGTTCCGAAGGACCATCTGGTTTCACCCCGTTGGGTTTATAGCCACATTCACAATAAGAATCTTATAATAATTGATGTGAGAGTGCCCAAAGCGTACGATTCGGGACACATTCCCGGCGCCGTAAATATACCGTCCGGTCCGGCAATAATGCAAAATTATATCAACCTTCCCATCCTCGGCAATATCGCAAGTCCTGAGAAAATAACAAGTGTTTACAGGCATGCAGGTATAACCAATCACAGCGTTATCGTGTTTTATGGAGGCGGCATGTCGGCATTACCCGCTGGTTATAGCAGCGAAACCAGGGCGTTATGGACGGGATGGTTTTACGGATTGACAAAATTGGCAATATTAAACGGCGGACTGGCAAGATGGATGAGAAATAAACTGCCTGTTGCGACTAAGCCTTCTCATCCCGCCGCGGGCAATTTTAAGATAACGAATATCAGGTTAAATTCACGCGCAACATATCAAAATGTATGGAAGTATCTATATGTCCATAACGCCGTGCTAATAGATGCAAGGCCTGCCGCATGGTATAAGGGTATTGACCATGACCCGAGGTTTATAAAACACGGGCACATACCGGGCGCTATTAATATCCCTTTTTCAAAATTTGAAAGAATGTCTAAGGCGGGTTATTATGAATTTGTAACCCCGCAACAAGCAAAGGTAATATTAGCAAAGGCCGGCGTAAATCTAGGGAAGCCGGTAATTACGCAATGCAACACGGGGTACTGGGCCAGCTTAGATTGGTTTGTGATTAAATTTATGCTTGGCAAAAACAATGTCGCCGACTATAACGGTTCATGGGTGCAGTATTCCAGAATACCGAACGCCCCGATAGCCGATTTGCACATACATAATTATAGCGTGCATAAAAAATAAATATTAATCAAGCGCCTACCCGCTTTTCCCAGAGCAGATATTTGCTGTGCATGTCTTCTTTCAGGGCGCTTGAAAAAATAATTTTTATAATTTTCGGCAAGGTTTTAATCTTCAGAAATGCCTTGAAGAACCGCGTATAATGCGATTCCGGTTTGACGGTAACCCATGCCCTTATGTACTTAGAATCTTCAAGCAATGGATAATCGTATATAAGTTTAGCGGTTTGAAAAGGCTTTAAACGCGTATCGAAATATTGTTTTTTTAAATTCAAACTCACGCTCCAGCCGATTATGTAGCGTTTAATTGATTTGCGGATGATGTTTCCGCCGGCTTTTTCCTGGGCGATGCTTAAAATGACCTTGGGTGTCGTGTATGTAGGGAAGTCGTGTCCTACCCCGGAATTTGTCAAACTTAGGGTTGTAGTAACCTTGCCCGAATGAACTTTAACTTTTTTAAGATGAATAGTTATAGCTTTTAATACAAAATTTTTGTTATAAATACTTTTAAACGCCATTGAGCCCTGCGGGGTATGACACGTTTCGCATGAAATGCCCTTGGCCGCATAGATGCTTTTTTTCCATTCGCCATAAGTATTTTCAAATAATTTTCCTTTAAGCCTTCTATTATCTTGAGGAAATTGATGGCATTTAATGCAAAAATAGGATTTTGTGAACGCTTTAGCTGGAATAAAACCGCCGTGGGCAATTTTGCCTTGTTTCATATATTTTTCGACGTCGGGGCCAAATCTATGGTAATACCTGACATGACAGGCGGCGCAGCTAACGCTTAAGGTGCCGCCCGCCATAGGTATTTTCAAGGCGTTTAACGCCGTAACCATCGCTTTTTCTCCCTTTGTGCCGTTTCGTAAAATATTTTTTTCTTTTTTGTTTAACCCTTTATATTTGTTATATTTTATATAATATTCAGCAAGCGGCGAATGACAGCTCAGACAGCTCATCGCCCAAGGTTTCCAGTGTTTAGAAGTCATTTTTTTTAATAAAAGTTGTCCCACCACGCCTGCGTCCATCGAATGAGCCATTCTTGATTTTTTCCACTCGGCATATTGATCGTAATGGCACGCCATACAAGAAGAAGACGAGAGGGATTTTTGAAGTTTGGGCCATTTGCGAGGGGGAATTCCTTCATGGGCCCGGGCCTTCCAATATGCATCCAAAAATTTATGCGTATTTTTATCTTTTGAGAGTTTTTTTAAATATAAATACTTTTTATTGACCCTTTTGTATTCCGTATTGGTTTTTGCGCATGCGGCCAGAAAAAAAAACGAAATGAACAGCATTGAAATTAAAACTATTGGCTCATAGCTTAAACCGCCTGCCGGCCGCTTAAAAATAAGAAGCGAAAATTTTTTTTTTATCATCTTATGTATTTATATCCTCGTTTCTACCTTGGGCAGTAATTAAAATTAAACCCCGTAAGAATAAAATTTAATTGATAACGATAATATTATACAATATTATAAAATTCAAATTAAATAGTTTTAAATGATTTTCGTTAAAAAAAACTTAACTTTAAAAAATCGCTTAAAAATAATCGGGATAGAAGCAAAGGTTTTCTGTCGGCAAATTTGAGGTAAGGGCAACTAATGGACAGTAAATTATGGTTATGGTAAAATTAATAAAATTAATCCAAGGATTTTAAAAATTATCAATTATTAATTACTTATTAATTATTAATGAAAAATCAACTGAAGATTTTTATAACCGGCGGCATATCCTCCGGGAAATCAAAATATGCCGAAGAGCAAGCCCTATCGGGTTATAAAAGGTTTTTTGGCGATTCGGGAAATCCGGATTATAGCCCTCTTCATTTTATTGCTACCGCAAAATTTAGCGATGCCGATGAGGAGATGGCCTTAAAAGTTCAAGAACACAAAAGAAAAAGGCCGGCTGTTTTTGTTATTCATGAAAATTTTAACGATATACAAACAGAAATAGATATCGTTTATAAGTATTTTAAAAATAAAACGGGTATAATCCTTATCGATTCTTTGACATTATGGCTGTCATCTATTTTTAAAAACACCTCCGATTTCGATTTTGCATACGAATCTGTTTTAAAACTTTCAAAATACCTTAAGGAGATTCGATGTTCCGTCATTACTGTTGCCGACTCTCTTGGATTCAATATGGTGCCGGCGGATGTTTATCTTAGAAAATTTATCGAATTGAACGGATTAATGGAACAAGCCTTTTCCGCCTTATCGGAAAAGGCCTATTGTGTTATCGCAGGGAATCCGGTACCTTTAAAATAAAAACAGGATAGGGAGGGGTAATTGAACGAAAATGGCCGTCTTTTTTCATTGATTGATTCGATAAAGCCGTTAAATAAACAAAGGTTTTATAAGATAGCGGAATACAGGCTAAACAGGTTGATTAAGCCGAAGAAAAGCCTTGGAAGGCTGGAGGAATTTGTCAAAGATATCGTTGCAATTACGGAGGATGAAAGGCCGGAGCTTAGAGAGAAATACGTCTGTGTTTTTGCAGGAGACCATGGGGTAGTAAAAGAGGGGGTTAGCCTTTTTAAGCAGGACGTTACGGCACAAATGGTGAAAAACTTTTTGGGCGGCGGCGCGGCAATTAACGCAATAGCAAACTCCGTCGGCGCTAATGTCGTAGTCGTGGATACGGGAATTAACGCCGATTTAGGGCCGCTTGCGAGAAATAATTTTATAAACGGAAAAATTAAATATGGGACGAATAATATTTATGAAGAAAAGGCTATGACATACGAAGATGCCATAAAATCCCTGCTTAAGGGCATAGAAATAGCCTGTATCATGAAAGAAAACGGGGCCGGGATTTGCGCAACAGGCGATATGGGCATAGCCAATACCACCCCGTCTTCCGCAATTACTTGTTTTTATTCAAAAAAACCTGCAATACTTGTTTGCGGTCGCGGAACGGGCGTAAGTTCAAGTGTAATGCGCAAAAAGGCCTATATTGTCGAAAAGGCAATTAAATCCAATATACAAAACGGCAGCGATCCGGTAGATGTTTTGGCCGGCGTCGGAGGGTTTGAAATTGGCGCGATAGCAGGTTTTATATTGGGATGCGCGGTTAACAGAATGCCGGTTGTTGTCGATGGTTTTATTTCCACCGCAGGTGCGTTAATAGCTATAAACCTTAATCCTTATGTTTTAGATTATATGTTTCTGGGGCATTTATCAAAAGAAAGGGGCCATAAGACCGCCCTCAACCTTATAAAAGGCAAAAAACCCATACTTGATTTATCCATGCGTTTGGGCGAAGGAACAGGCGCGGTTATCGCGATGAAAATAATCGAAACGGCTGTTAATATGTATAATAACATGCTGACGTTTGACGAGGCAAATGTTTTTGCGTCAAAGCTAAATAGATAATAATCAATTAGTTGAGTAGCTGAAAATAACAGGACTGTAAAAATAGATGGATTACCGGGAACGGGCGGCGGAACGGGCAAATAAAATATGTTTGTCATAAGAAATTTATTAGAGGCCATAAACTTTTTAACGATATTTAAGCTAAAAAGGCAAGATAAGGCTGACGGTTTTAATGGCGATAGCGACAATGGCGCAAACCGGACTAATAAATTAAAAGCCTCCATAAAGTATTTTCCTCTGGCAGGGTTATTTATCGGAGCGGTTTTAGCCCTCGTGTTTTATATTTTTAACAAGTTTTTGGCGGCCCCGGCTTCCGTTTTGATGTCAATTTTGTTTCTTTTTATTTTGACGGGCGGGCTTCATTTTGACGGCTTGTCGGATACGGCGGACGGGCTTTTTGCCTACTTGAAAAGCGGCGACAAGGGCAGATTTTATAATGCGATGAAAGATGTCAATACGGGGATTTCCGGACTCATTGCGGTTATTTTTTATATATTGGTTATGTGGTCAATAATTAAAGGCATGGATTCTAAATTTAGTTATTTATCCTTATTGACGTTTCCGGTTGTAGGCAGGTATTCCATAGTTCTAATGTCTTATTTTTCAAATACCCCTGAGGACTTTAAAGGAACGGGAACTATCTTTACCGAAGGAACAAATCTTGCGACATTTATTATTGCATCTTTTTTTATGGTTATAATTGTTTATATTTTCTTGGGATTGGCTGGCATTTTTTCGGTGCTTGTTTCGGCCCTTTTTATCCTGGCTTCGGCGTTTTATTTTGATAAAAAATTTGGCGGAGTTAATGGCGATATGCTGGGCTTTAGTGTTAAAATATCAGAGGTTATTTATATAATTGCCCTGTACGGATTTTATAGAATATTGTATTGAATCAACAGGGTAAATTTAATTAATATTCATTAATTATTATTTTATGTTTTCGGTCTTTTTTGCATCGGATAGGTCTTCTTCAGGAAAATCGATGATAACCATGGCTTTTTCAAGCAAAGTTAAAGAGCTGGGTTATGGGGTGGATGTTTTTAAGGCGGGGCCAGACTTCATAGACCCGATTGCAATATCGAAGGCCGTTAAAACCGAGGTCAAGAATCTTGACCCCTTTTTGATACCCGCCAGGTTTTTAAATTCATGGGTTTTTAATGGTGACGGCGATATTGGTTGCACCGGCGGTTTGAATAAAGAAAGGGCTTTTATAGTTGAAGGCGCCATGGGTTTGTACGATGGAAATTCTTACAGGATAGCAGAAAATTTTAAACTTCCCGTTGTTTTGGTAATGGATTCCAAACGAATTTCATCCACTATGGCCTCCCTCGTTTATGGACTTAAGAACTATAAAAAGGGGGTTAACGTTTGCGGGGTTGTTTTAAATAATATTTCTTCCGCAAGACATTATGAAATTATTTTCGATGAGATTAAGGAAAATGTTAAAGATATAGAGATTTTTGGCTATGTTTTAAATGACGAACGGGTTTTTTCCATTAAGGAAAGGCATCTTGGCCTTACAGTTCAGGTTACGCAAAATCCGGAAGAGGCAGGCAAGGTGTTCGAAAAGATTATAAGCAACATAAAAGACGAGGTTTTTCGCAATATAGATATAAATTTAATGATAAGAACTCTCGAGAGAGAGTCGAACGGGTTTAATAATTTGTTTTTTAACTATATAAGGCAGGTAAAAAATACGCGATTTAAGCCTAAAAATAATAGCGGTGCGCTTGTAAAGAAAAAAAATAATACAAAGGTAAAGGTTGCCGTTGCCTTTGATAAAGCCTTCTTTTTTTATTATAATTTTAACTTCGAAATTTTAAAGAGTTTCGGAGCGGAAATTGTCTTTTTCAGTCCGCTGTCGGATAAAATCATACCGAAAGGCGTTAGAATGATTTATATCGGAGGCGGTTATCCGGAAATTTACGCAAAAAATCTTGCAGAAAATCACGCCATACTCAGCGAAGTCTATAAATTCTTTGAAAATAATGGTATAATATATGCCGAGTGCGGGGGGCTCATGTATTTAAGCGGATGCCTTACCTATAAAGGCGAAAGTTGGGATTTGTCGGGAATACTCCCGTTTAATGTAACTATGGATAATACAAGGCTTTCTTTGGGTTATAGAAAGGTTTATCTCAGGGAAAGGTCGTTTCTCGGCGATAAAGGATTAAGGGTAAACGGTCATGAGTTTCATTATTCTGAAATTATAATGGATAAAAGGAACGTTAACCAATATACTTATGGCAATAATGGCACGGACAGCCCTAAAGAAAATTCTGCCGGTTTTAGAAATATTTTTGAGTGCGAGAATCCGGCATGTCCGGGTATTTTAAAAAAAGAGGGTTATAATGTCTTAAATGCGGTGGGCAGCTATATTCATTTATCTTTTTTTTCGAATAAGTTAATTGCTAAAAACATGATAGATAATGCTAAGATGGCGTAGAATGAGGGCTGACGGATATCTGGAATAAGTGAATCCGGTTTTAATCCGAAATCAAAAATTTAAAGGGATGTTAATAATTTTATGGCGAATATGACGGAAAAAGAATCCGCGCTTCGGGGTATCTGGACGCCGGGAATGGGTTATGTCTTTAACGAAGGCGGTATTCCAAAGGAAACCCTGATGGACAATGTTTTAAACGGCAAGGCGGTTATTTTGCACAATAAAGATAAAGATAAATTTGTCGGGATAGGTAAGGGCTTAACTACGAAAATCAATGCGAGTATCGGAACTTCCACAAATCATATTGACATAAAAGAAGAAATCAGAAAGGCTAAAGTTGCCGAAGATAGCGGAGCCGACACGCTGATGGAGTTAAGCGTGGGAGGAGACTTAGATCTTATACGCAAAGAGGTTATGGATAACACTTCTTTGCCCGTCGGGACGGTCCCTCTTTATCAGGCCTTTAGGGAGGCCATAGACATGTACAAAAATCCGGTGAAAATGCCGGAAAGCCTTGTTTTCGACGTTATAGAAAAGCAGTGCGAAAGCGGCGTTTCTTTTATGGCTATCCACTCCGGCTTAAACCTGATATCTCTTGAAAGATTAAGAAAACAGTCATACAGGTATGCGGGTCTTGTTTCAAAAGGAGGGGCATATTTGGTTGCCTGGATGATAGAAAACGATAAAGAAAATCCCCTATATGAAAGATTTGAGGATGTTTTAAAGATATTAAAAAAGTACGATACGGTTTTAAGTTTGGGAAACGGGTTAAGGGCCGGTTCCACGCACGATTCTTTCGATAGGGCATATATGCAGGAACTTATTATCAATTGCGAACTTTGCGATATTGCAAGGGATTACGGCGTTCAGGTTATGGTTGAGGGACCCGGACATATTCCGATCGATGAGATAGAGGCAAATGTCAAGATTCAAAAAAGGATGTCGGATGAGGCCCCTTTTTACGTTCTCGGTCCGCTTGTTACCGATGTTTCCGCCGGTTATGACCATATCTCTGCCGCAATAGGTGGGGCATTATCCTCGTCTTACGGGGCAGATTTTCTTTGTTATGTTACGCCGTCGGAACATTTAGGCTTGCCGTCCGGGGAAGATGTCAAAATTGGGGTTAAGGCGGCTAAGATTGCGGCCCACGTCGGGGATATGATAAAACTTAAAAGAAATACCGATGATTTAAATATATCAAAGGCCCGCAGGGATATTGACTGGGAAAAACAGTTTAAGTATTCCATAGACCCCGAATATTCCAGAAAATTATTTAAATTGAAAAATAAGGATGATGCGGCAGGATGTAGTATGTGCGGGGAGTTCTGCGCGCCGCTGAAGATAAGGAAATATTTTAAATATGAAATCAAACAAGGGAAAAAGTCTTAACACGATATTCATACTTGCTTTTGTCCTTGCATCTTTGTTGGCTTTGTTCATGATTTACAGCCTCAAGGGCATAGTAAAGGTATATAACTTAAGGGGGGAGGAACAAAAGCTAAAACAGGAGATTGTTTTAATTAAAAAAAGAAATCATGCCATAGACAAACAAATATATGAATTAAGCCATAACAAGCAATATATTGCAAATTTAGCAAGGGAAAAACTCAATATGATTAAAAAAGGGGAGATAGTAGTTAAATTTATTCATAAAAAGAAGAAATATTATAATAAAAAAAATAAATGAAAATATTTTGCCGGTTTACGATATCTCAAAATATTCAGGATAAAAACTGTCCTGCATTTTGATCGTTATTTTTTTATTAACTCTCGCCTCTAATTTTTCAAGCTCTTTCTCGTATTCATATAGCTTATTCATTATGTAAGAATGGACCGTTACCGTAATTTTTTTTGACACTGTCTTTTTTGCGTACGAAGACACGGCTCTGAATATTTCAAAACAAATGGTTTGAGGCGATTTTATACTGCCCTGGCCTTCACACATCGGGCATTGCTCCAAGAATGTGGCAGCAAGGCTGTTTCCGGTTCTTTTTCTTGTCATCTCGACTAAGCCAAGTTCGGTTATCTTATTAATGGTGGTTTTAACCCTGTCGTTTTTAAGGGCATCTTCTAATGTGCGATATACCTTTTCCTTGTGGCTGCCTTTTACCATGTCTATGAAATCTATTACGATAATTCCCCCTATATTTCTAAGTCTTAGTTGATATGCTATTTCTTTTGCGGCTTCTAAATTTGTTTTTAATATCGTATCCTCGAAGTTCTTTTTGCCCACGTATTTACCCGTGTTTACATCTATAGCCGTCAGGGCTTCCGCATGGTCAATTACTATATAGCCGCCAGATTTAAGCCATACCTTTTTATTTAAGGCCTTGGATATTTCTTTTTCGATGTTAAAATGCTCGAATACCGGCAGGCTGTCAGTATAAAACTCGATTATATTTACATATTCGGGAGATTGAATTGTCAGAAATTCCGCTATTTTTTCATATTCTTCCTTATCATCCACAACAATTTTATTTATTGTTTTATTAAGCAAATCTCTTAATGCCCTCAGGGATATACCTATATCCTGGAATATAAGTCTTGGAGCTTTTGTTTTAAGCTGGCTTCTATAAATATTATTCCACAGGGCGATAAGAAATTTGATATCCCCTTCAATGTCGGCTTCGGAAGCATTTTCGGCGGCGGTTCTGATTATAAATCCCGTGCCTTCGCTTCTGTACTTTAAAACAATATTTTTAAGCCTTTTTTTTTCTTCATCGCTTTTAATTTTTCTTGAAATTCCGATGGAAGAAGATGTCGGCATATACACAAGAAACCTCCCCGGAAGCGATATATGGCTTGTAATGCGGGCACCCTTGGTTTTAACGGGTTCTTTGGCGATTTGAACAAGAATTTCCTGATTCTTTTTTAAAAGTTGGTCTATATTAGGCAAGCCCTTTTTCTTTTTTTTACTTTTTCTGTGTTCCGGCGCCGCTGCATTAAGGGCATTGCCGCCATTATTATTAAGTTCACTAAGCGGAAGTTCTTCCGAACCCGGTTCAAAAAAATCATAATCCGATGCATCAATATCGTAAAAGTCGCCTGCGTATAAAAATGCAGATTTTTCACAGCCTATATCTATAAAAGATGCCTGAATTCCGGGAAGAATCTGCATCACTTTCCCCTTGTATATGTTTCCATGCCTTGGAGAATCAGATTTCCTTTCGATAAAAATCTCCGTTAATTGGCCGTTTTCCAGCAATGCGACGCGTGTCTCATAATCATCTTTATTTATTATAAGTTCCGTAGCCAACCGAATCCCCTTGATAATATTATGAATATTTATTAGTGTGAAATCAGCATAAGTTAATAAGTTATAATTATTTTAACACATTAAGCATCGCAAAATAAATAATTTAAGTTTTTTATTTGACTTTATTTTCGAACCTTGTGTTATAATGACAAAAGAAGCGAGATATAAAAAAGTTCCACAAATAGGGATTTGAGGAGCTAATTCTTGGTTGATCTATGGATTTTTTAATTTTATAATGGATAAAAAAACAAAAGAGGTCATAAATATTATGGATGAAAATGTTGTTCTTTGCGCGGTATGCGCCTGGAGAGCTGTTTGTAATAAGAAATATAACGTTTCCGGAATAGATATTTTTAATTGCTCCGATTTTACCAGGGATGTTACATTGGCGATATCCGGCTTTGAAGATTTATTGTCTCTTATAAATGATCATAAAAATTATAGGATAAATTGACTTGAAAAAGGATAAGCTTTTAGGGATTATTGCATTTTTGGTGCTCTTATTTGTAGTGTTCGTACTGGGGTTGTTTGTCGGGAGAAAGTTATCCCCTGAAAAATCGAAAGAGGGAATTATTAAAGAGTCCTCTTTGAAAAAGGAAACCGCTAAACCCTCGATTTCTTCCTTGAATACGGCTGGCAGCCAAAAAATCAAGAAAAAGGCGCCTGTTTCGGCAAGTAACATAAAGTTTGCGCCGATATCGAAATTGGTTTCATTGAAAAATGGAAACGCCGCCAAAAAGCTTGCCGGAGAACCAGTTTTGACCCCGCCGAAACCGAAAACCGGGCTTAAAACTAAAACCGTAAATGTTCAAAAAAGGGTTTTCGCAAAACAAAAAATTCCCGCCTCCCCTTTTGTTTCTAAAGTCTATTACGCGGTTCAGGTGGCGGCCCTTTCAAAATATAGCGATGCAAAAAAGTTAGCCGGTAAGCTTAGCTCTATGGGGTTTTTCGCCTATATTGTCCCTATAAGCATTTCGGGAAAAAACGGAAAGGCTACCTACGAACAGGTTAGGGTTGGAAAATTTTCTACGGATAAAGGCGCCAGATCCGTAGAAAATATAATATCGAAGAAATTCGGCCTAAAACCATATATCATAAAAGTGGATTAACATAACGAGATATTACAGCTAAGCGAATATAGATTCAGGTGCAGGATAGTTATTTTAAATTATACGGTTATGAATTATACGGTTATGCAAGTAGTGCAGGTTTAGTAAAGATAAAAATTAGATAACCTGTAAATGAAGGTTCCTATTATATTTAGCCTTTTTATAGTCCAGTAGTGGGGGAAAGGATTATAGCGTGCCGCATCGTATATTGCCTTAACAGCCGCGCCGTCCAGCGTTTTCTTTCCGGAAGTCCTTAAAATTTTTACTTTATGGACAGACCCGTTTTTGTTTATAGAAAATTCGATAACAAGCATCCCCGATATCCCTTTTCTTTGCGCCTTTACAGGATATTCCCAGACATTTTCTATTTTATTTTTGACATGTAAAAGATACGATGCGTACTTTATGGTCGTCGTGTTTAGATTTACGGTTGCGGATTTTACGCCATGGGAAGGATTTTTTATCCCCGGTTTTTGAAAGAACAGATTTTGATTAAAGAACTGTTTTCCCATTGGGTAAAGGCTGCTTAACCTTTGATTTCGTTTTGGCTGAACCGGATGATTATTGGAAAAAATATGCGAATTACTTATAATTTTTCTATTTTGAAACGGCGCGGGCGGAACATTGGCGGTCATCATATAGGAAGGATTTTTATAAGCCGCCCGCGCTTTCAACCTTGTATTTTTGGGAGCGGAATGTGGTTTAATACTGGCGTATTTCGGCTTTTTTATTTTAAATTTTTCCAGATTTTTGATAAATTTATACGGTTCGACTATAACCGGCTTTGTATATTTATGGTATTTCTTGACTTTTTTATTGTTGTGTTCCAATAAATAAAGTATTAAAGCCGAGTGTATTATAATCGATATAACCAATGCATATATTAAGACCTTGTTGTTTTTCATAATGTTAAAATATTTAAAAGCTATCCTGTTATTTTAGCATGATTTAAATTGATTTAAAATCGTTTTTGGACTAAAATGTAATAGTTTAGTTTGTTTTAATCTTAATTTATAAACTTAAAGGGAGGAGGTTTATGAAAAAGAGTGTTGCGGAAGAAAGGGGTTTAAAAAAGATTTACGAGGGCAAAGCAAAAATACTTTATGAATATCCCGGGGATGAAGGCAAGCTAATAACTTATTTCAAAGACGATGCAACAGCTTTTAACGGGCAGAAAAGGGGGATAATTATGAATAAAGGAGAATATAACAACGCCATATCCGCTTCTTTATTCAAACTTTTAAAAAATAATGGCATAGAAAGTCATTTCATTGATAAATTATCCGATAGAGAGATGCTGACAAATCACTTAAAAATGCTTCCCGTTGAGTTTGTGGTTAGAAATACTGCTGCGGGGAGTCTTGCAAAAAAGATGGGGGTAGAAGAAGGGGTTAAATTACCTTATCCGGTGGTCGAATTATATTTTAAAAGTGACGAACTTGGGGACCCCATGATCAACGAAACTTATATCAGGGCATTTGATTTAGGAGAGGTTAAGGATGTAGAAGAGGCCAAAAATATCGCCTTAAAGATAAACGAAATTTTAAGGGATTTTTTTGATAAAAATGGACTTTTACTTGTGGATTATAAACTGGAATTTGGCACTTTGAGCGGAAAAGTTCTTTTGGCGGATGAAATTACTCCGGATACAATGAGGTTGTGGGACAAAGTAACCCTTGAAAAAGTTGACAAGGATAGGTTTAGAAGAGACCTTGGCGGCATCGAAGAGGCTTATAAGAGAGTTTATGATATAACCTCTAAAATATAATAATACAACGAAAATGAAATACCTGTGGAAATTTCCGGACAAACAGACGGGAATCTTATAAAAATTAACCCCCTGAAAGTTAAATAGCTTTCAGGGGGTTTTATCACACGCCCCTTTTTGATTTATTGTAATGCCTCATAGACTTTACCGACAACATTAGGACCGGGTTTAATAGTTTTTTCGCCTTTATGCCATTTTGCCGGACAAACCTCGTCGGGATGGGTTGAAACGTGGATGTTTGCCTCAACCTTTCTAACAAGCTCGTCGGCATTTCTGCCGACATTGTAAAAATTAACTTCGGATGCGACCAATGTGCCTTCAGGATTGATTATAAATGTACCTCTTAAAGCAAGGCCCGAATCCTCGTCGTAAACGCCGAATATTCTGGATACCCTTCCTGTGGGATCCGCTCCCATTGTGAATTTTACGTTTTCCAGTAATTTTTCATCCCTTTGCCATGCCATATGGACAAAATGAGTATCGGTGCTAATGGAAACTATTTGCGCACCCATTTTTTCCAATTCTTCCTGTTTTCCTGCGTAATCCGCCAGTTCAGTCGGGCAAACAAAGGTATAATCGGCGGGATAAAATACGAGAACGGTCCATTTTTTGTTTTTCTTAGCCTCTTCTAAGCTAAATTTTCCGAATCCGCCCGCCTTAGGATTAAAAGTATTGATTTCTCCGAATGACGGCACAGGTTTTCCGATAACGGCAAATTCACACACTTCGCAATCTTCACGCATAAAAACCTCCTTTTTAATTGGTTAATTTTATTTAGGTTATTTTTATTTAATAATAATTATCGTTTAGTATATATTATTACTCTATATATGTCAAGACATACATTAAGATTAATTCAAGCCGTTAGATAAGTCGTTAAAATTAAGATTAAGATTGCAGAGGCGAAGAAAATAGAAAAAGAATATTAAATAATATTTTGCTTTTTTCTTGATATCAATGTACAATTAAACTGATTTTATTTACATTTATACCTTATTTTTCGGAAAAATCAATCGTTATGATATAAATTTTAATATAACATTCAGTTAAACAATTTATGAAATGGAGTTTTACAATTTTTAGGTTAGAGCGGGGGTTATTTTATTAAATGAACATTGGGGTAATAGGAACGGGATATGTTGGACTTGTTACGGGTGCTTGTTTGGCTGATTCCGGAAACACCGTATATTGCGTTGACAATGATAAAAACAAGGTATCTTTGTTAAATAGCGGTGTAATGCCCGTCTACGAACCAGGGCTTAAAGAGTTGGTGCTTAAAAATGTAAAAAACGAAAGGCTTATTTTTACCGGGGATATGGATTTTGCCGTTAAAAAAACAAATGTTATTTTTATAGCCGTGGGAACACCACCCCAGGAAAATGGAGAGGCCGATTTGTCAAACATTTTTACCGTAACGGAGGGCATTGTAAATTCTATGAGCGGCAACGGTTATAAGGTAGTCGTAGTGAAAAGCACCGTTCCTGTTGGAACCTGTAAAAAAGTGGAGAATATAATAAGGAAAACAACTGATGATTTCAGCATAGTTTCAAATCCCGAATTTTTAAAAGAGGGGGCGGCGATAGACGATTTTCAAAGACCCGACAGAATAATTATAGGAATAAATAGCGATAAATGGTCGTCAAAAGCAAAAGAGGTTATGGATGAGATTTACGAGCCGTTCGTCAGAACGGGCGCGCCTGTGTATTTTATGGATACTAATTCCTCCGAGCTTACAAAATATGCCGCCAATGCAATGCTCGCATTAAGAATAACGTTTATGAACGAGCTTGCCAATGTGTGTTCTTTGGCAGGGGTAAATGTGGATAATGTGAGAATAGGGATAGGTTCCGACAAAAGAATCGGGAAGTCCTTTTTATTTCCCGGCATAGGATACGGCGGAAGCTGTTTTCCCAAGGATGTTAAGGCCCTTTATCAAACCGCAAAAACAAGAGGTTATGATTTTAAACTGCTAAAGGCGGCGGACGAGGTTAATTCTTATCAAAAAGAAGTACTATTGAGTTATATTTTGAAATATTTCAAAGGCGATATTTCCGGTAAGATTTTTGCTTTATGGGGTCTGTCGTTTAAACCTAAAACCGACGATA
Organism: Deltaproteobacteria bacterium; assembly: GCA_023381755.1. Lineage (GTDB taxonomy): Bacteria > SZUA-79 > SZUA-79 > Acidulodesulfobacterales > Acidulodesulfobacteraceae > Acidulodesulfobacterium. The sequence goes on along the minus strand of JAMCUF010000018.1, from coordinate 2,470 downwards.
TAAGAGAGGCTCCGTCTTTAGTGATTATCTCGAAACTACTTTCATACGGCTCGAAAGTTAGGGCTTACGATCCGGTTGCAATGGATAACACAAGGGGTGTTTTTCCGCAGATAGAATATGCAGGCGACATGTATGAGGCGCTGAGAGATTCCGACGGGCTTATTGTAGCGACGGAATGGAACGACTTCAGGATGCCCGATTTTAAAAAAATTAAAGATAACCTGAGAGGCGGCGTCATATTTGACGGAAGAAACATATACGACCCCAAAAAAATGAAAGAGTTCGGCTTTAATTATTTTTCCATCGGCAGATAATGACGGAATAATCATAATAAAAGCGGGTTTCAGAATACATCCGGATATAATGAAAATAAGACTGTGTATTGTATAAATGATATAATAGGATAGGGAATAAAAGATGACTAATGTTATTTTATGCGGCGGCAGCGGCACAAGGTTATGGCCGATTTCAAGAAAGTTTTTTCCAAAACAGTTTTATAAGCTAATCGACGACATGTCTTTATTCCAAATGACGGTTCTGCGGAACAAGGATTTTTGCGGCGATTTTTTGATTGTTACCAATAAAGACCAATACTTCATTGCACTTGACCAGCTTGAAGAGATCGGGGTAAAAAATTATAGATTCCTCCTTGAACCTGTTTCGAGAAATACCGCGGCCGCGGTTGCCTTATCGTGCTTTGACGCCGTTACGAACCAAAACAAAAATGGCGTGCTTTTTGTCACTCCGTCGGATCATGTGATAAAAAACCAAAATACTTACAAGAGGGTTATTGAAATTGCCCGAAAATCTGCCAAAGGTGGCAGTATGGTTATGTTTGGCATAAAGCCGTCGTCTCCTGAGACTGGATACGGGTACGTCGAGGTCGTTTTGAACAGTTGTGAAAGTAATTTAATTAATAATAATCTAACTTTGGATAAAAATTTCCCGTTAAATTCAAATACGCTAAATGCGGTTGATTTATATGAGGGTGTTTTTTCCGTGGGCTCTTTCACGGAAAAACCGGACAGGGAAACGGCATGCCGTTATCTTTCAAGGGGTAATTTCTATTGGAATAGCGGGATGTTTATGTTTAAGCCGGAGGTATTGCTAAAAGAGCTTGAAATAATATGCCCGGGTATTTATAAATCTTCGAATATAGCTTATGAAAACGCTAAAAAAGAAGGTTCGATAGTAAGAATATCAGAAAGGGATATGTCCAATATAGAAGACAATTCCCTCGATTTCGCGCTATTGGAAAAAACCTCAAAAGTAAAGGTGATACCCGCGGATATCGAATGGTCGGATATGGGCAGTTTTGATTCTATTTACAATGAGTTTAAAAAGGATGAAAACAACAATGCCATATTAAAAGACGCGCTAAATATTAATGCAAAAAATAACCTGATAATTTCAAGCGGCAGAATGGTTGCCGCAATAGATATAGAAGATTTGATTATCGTGGATACGGACGACGCCATTTTGATTGCGAAAAGGGGTTCTTCCCAAAACGTCAAGTGGGTTGTGGATGAATTAAGAAAAAGGAATTCGGAACTCCATGCCCAACATCTAACCGTTCATAGGCCATGGGGTTCATATACGGTCCTATTGGAATCCAATTTATATAAAATTAAAAAAATTATAGTCAAATCAAAGGCTAAATTATCTCTCCAAAAGCATTTTCACAGATCCGAACACTGGATTGTAACAAGCGGAACGGCAGTGGTTACGGTCGATGATAAAACCGTGCTTCTCAAGGCTAACGAATCTACCTATATTCCTATCGGCTCCGTTCACAGGCTTGAAAATCCGGGCTTGATACCTCTGGTTATTATAGAAGCGCAGGTGGGCGAATATCTTAAAGAAGACGACATAGTAAGGTTTGAAGACGACTATGACAGATTGTAAGCCAAAGCTATAAATTAAATTCCGATTCGTAAATTTCTAAAATATCTCTTACGCCGTTCAGTTTATCGGCAGGGTTATAAAAGAAACGAGGAATAAACAAAAGTGCGCATAGTCCTAGGTACCAATATATTGATTTCCGGCGTATTTTTTCGAGGAAAAGAAAGAGACCTGCTCGAACTATGGTTTAGCGGCAAATTTGACGTTACATGCACGGAGGAAATATTCGAGGAATATTCGGAAGCATTAACGAGATTTACCGAAAAATCCGGTGAAAATAAACATCAAGAAATTGCAGGCATAATTGCCAAAAACTGTCTATTTATTAAAAATGTTTATAACGAAAAATATTCAAGGGATCCCGGCGACGATAAGTTTATAAATTGCGCAAAAAGCGGCGGAGCGTCATATATAGTTTCAGGGGACAAAGATTTGCTTGTTCTAAAAAAGGTAGGCGACTTGGAAATAATAACGGCCTCTAACTTCTTAAAGTCCCTTTAATAAATTCTACGATAGCTTTAAAATAAATTAGTTTACTTATTTTCCGACCTTATAATTTTCATAAGCG
>JAMCUF010000038.1 GCA_023381755.1 Deltaproteobacteria bacterium | reverse complement strand
TTATCGCCTTAATAATGCTTTTTTTTGCCCCTTATACCCTCCTTCAAGTCAAATTCTAAATTTGAATAGGAAGACGATATTTTTGCAACGTTTTTAACGGCTCTATCCGATAAAATGGAACGGCCTAAATTTGTATGGATAACGACGCCGGTTCCGTTAATAACTCTTTTTAGGCTAAAAGAAAAATTATCTAAATCACTTTTAAGTTTACCGGCGAAGTATTCGACCCCGAATCTTTCCTTGCCGGCACTTTCGGCCTCCGAATCCGAAAGATTTAGAATATGGTCTTTTTCCCGTTTAATTAAAATATTAAGTCTTTCTTTTATAAAATTATAGGGAAATGTTTTATTAAAGGGTTCGATATCCTCATTTCCCAGTATTTCATAGACGCCTGGAAATTTTCTTAAGATTTTGTTTTTATTATGTTCCATAAATTTTTTAATTTATAATTTATGATTTATGTTTTTAAAGGCTCCCGATGGATTGGGGTTTTTTTCCTGCGTGAAATGATAGAAAATCCTCCAAAAATACGGAGCATTCCCTCAACAATGCTTCTTCGGCAACCAACTTATTTATTATCGACAAATCCGAGACTATCATCAAATTAGATAAATTTATAAAATTAACAGGCAAATTTTTTATTCCGGCATTATCACGCAAGTTGGCGCAGGACTTGCAGATAACCCCTCCGTTTTTCAGGCTAAAGTAAAACCTGTTGCCCGTATTCTTCTCCGAACAAGCGACGCAGGTTAAAAAGTTAGGAAATATACCCGTATATTTTAATAAATTAGATATAAAATAAATCTCATATTTAAGTAATGCCTCGCTCATGGAAAAATTAGACGGGAACGCCTTTGCATCGATGCAATCGAGGCTTTTGTAAATAGCTTTAATAAGATAAAAAATATTTTTATTATTATCCCTTTCCTGACATAAAACCCTTGCAATATCCGTAATCTTAGCTAAGAAAAGGTAGATATCTATATCCTTTCTCACATTCTTATAATCTTCGATTATATCGGTTTCATATAAAATGTCTAAGGTCATCCCCGGCTTTTCATAAAATTTTATATTTGTGAGCATCGCGGGTTCTAATTTGCCCAGAAATCTTTTCTTACTTTTTCTGGCGTTATTGGCAAAACAGGTAATTTTCCCATAATCTTCGGTAATATAACTTAAAAGTAAATCGGCCTCATTTAATTTCTTCATGTATATCACAAACGCATTTGTAGAAAATAGCTTCATGGACAATGTGAGCTTACTTATTTTCCTGAATTAAATATTATAAATATTCCTATTATTATAACAAAAACCCCAATCCATCTCTTAAAATTTACCTTTTCCCTTAAAAATATTTTTGATAAAAGAACCACAAGCACATAACCACTCGAAAGCATCGGATATGCAGTGGAAAGCGGAAGCCTGGACAAGGCAAGGAGGTAAAATGCCGTTGCAAAAAAAAGCATTATTAAGGCGATAAATATAAATGGATTTAAAAAAACGGAAACAGACTTTACGTTTATCCTTAAATGTTCTCTTTTAATCCTGCCAGAACCAATTTTTTGCAAAATCTGCCCAACGGATGTGAATATAACGGCAAGACTCATAAAAATGTATGGACTGGTTGACATAGTTTATTTATATCATATACCGTTGAAATTTCAAAAGCTCGGTATAAGTAGGCACGATAAAAATTCTCTTACTCTTCGTGTCCGCTTCCGCACAAATTTCAATAATCCTTTTTAAGGAACTTTTTGTGTTATGCTCCACTGTAATGTTCTCTTTGTCGATACCGGCGGTCCGCAGTCTTATCGCCATGTCGAAAGGGCGAATGCCGGTAATTACTATTTTGCCAAACTTATTGGCATACGTTTCAAAATCCACATCCCAAATCCACGAAACATCCCTGCCGTCGGCGCTTCTGTCGGAAAAAGCAAAAAGAACATTTACAAAATCATCTTCAACCGCGATTTTTTCTAAAACCCTGTTAAACCCCGCTGGATTTTTAACAAGGTCGATATTAATTTCAATTCCTTTTAAAAGCCTTTTATACGACCTGCCGAATTTTGTCCTGAAATTTTCAAATGAATACCTTATAATTTCATCGTTAAGCCCATAATTTTTTAAAACTGAATATGCCGCCATATAATTAGCCATATTATAGTCGCCTGACACAGCCGGTCTAAAATGAAATGTTTTGCCCGTGTTTTTACTATATAAACCCTTCATCCCGCAGCTATTAACTTCATAAGCGTAAATTTCAGGTTCTTTACCATCGAATCCGCAATATTTACAGTTAAATCTTAATAAAAATATACTCTTATCCAATGGTTTTCCGCAAAAAAGGATATGTCCGCAATTAGGACAGGTCAGGGCGTCCGATAAATTAGAAGAAACACCTTTAAGCTTATTTCTTTCATTTTTAAAGAAATTTTCGTTAAAACCATAACAAATCTGCGTATTATTGAGACCATAACCGATAAAGAAGGCTAACGGCTCGTAAGAGGGCAAAATAAGGAGGGGTAAATAAGGCAAATCTTTTATGGCATTTTTTATTTTACTCACTGTTAAATTGACCTCGCCATATCTGTCAAGCTGGTCCCTATAAAAATTGGTAATAACAATGGCGTTTGGCCGGAGTCGTGAGACAACGTAGGGGAAAACCTTTTCATCCACCTCCATGACAATAAAACCGGCGCTAAATTTCAGTGTCAATTTATACGAACCTATAATGGACCCAAAAATTCCGTTAGGCATATTGGCACCGTTTGAATTAACGCATATGGATTTGCCCGAATTTTTAAGGGCATCTGAAATCAGGTTTGAGGTTGTGGTCTTTCCGTTAGTTCCTGTGATAATAATAACGGGGATGCTATAAGAATTAATATCCTTTGAAAAATCGTCGAAAATATTTTCATCTATTTTTTTTAAAATATGGGCGGGCAAGACATCGCCTTCCCTTTTTAAAAGATTACTTAAGGCTATTTTAAAAAGTTTGTAAAAAAGAATTTCAATTTTATTTTTAAATCGTAAAGACATGACCCAAAATCATAATAAAATAAATAAGTTATAAAATTTTACCATGAATATCAATAACTTCACGTTGATTAATAATTAATCAATATGATTAATTATTCAATTTGTTTAATAAATTAACTTTATAACTATATGGTTTTCAAAAAAAATTTTACAATCATTGTGAAATTGTCATATCACGCAGTTGATACGGGCAAAGATGCGGAGTGGGACAGGCGTTGTTTAATCTTTTCAACCGCTTCCATTGCATTTTTGGCATAAATATCCGCATTTATTGATTTTGCGTAGTCTTCGGTAACAACCGCTCCGCCGATCATGGAAAGCGCTTTTATGTTATGTTTTTTTAGTTCTTTTATTACCCGCCCCATTTCGGCAACGGTTGTTGTCATCAAGGCGGAAAGACCGACGAAATCCACCTTATTTTTTATTGCTTCCTCCACAATTTTTTCGGTTTTCACATTCCTGCCTAAGTCTATGACTTCATAACCGTTATTTTCAAGGAGCATGGATACTATGTTCTTCCCTATATCATGAACATCGCCCTCAACCGTAGCCATCAATATTTTTGCCCCCCGTAAGGAAGAAGCATTCCTGGGAAGTTCCCGTTTAATTCTATTAAAGGCTATTTTCATCGCTTCCGCGCTTTCCATCACCTGCGGGAGAAAATAGATGTTTTTGTCAAAAAGCCTGCCAACCTCTTCCAGAGCCGGTATTAAAAATTTATTACCGATATCTAACGGAAACACTCCTTCGCTTGAAAGCTTTTCAATGTAAGATTCTATATGTTCCTTTTCGCCGTGAAGAATCGCGTCATATAACTTTTCTCCGGTCGTTTTCTCAATATTAGACCCCGGCTTTTTATCCCTATTATCGGCATAACCTTTGGCCTTTTCTGAAAACCTATTTATATATTTCTTAAAAAGGAAGTCTTTCCCCGAAAGAACGTTCATGGCATGGAAATTCGCCATTAACAATTCATCTTCCGGATTTATTATTGCGGCACTAAGCCCTTCCTTAAGACAAAGGCATAGAAATGATGAATTTATGTACGTTCGCTTTGGAAGCCCGAATGATATATTGCTTATACCCAGAACGGCGGGAAGATTCAAAGAAGATTTATTCCTCGCGAGCGCTTCTAATGTTACCATCGCCTTTTCCTGTCCGGCACTTACGGGCAAGGTCAAAAAATCAACAATGATATCGTAAGGCTTTATACCGTAATCTATAAGTCTTTGGTATATTTTATGGGCTACTTCCAGCCTTTTTTCCGCAGTCTCCGGAATACCCGCATCATCTAATGCTAAAATCAAAATACCCGCCCCATATTTTTTGACCAAGGGCATAATTTTTTCGAGTTTTTTTTCTTCACCGCTTATGGAATTTATAAGCGGTTTACCGGGATATAACATAAGGGCTTCTTCCAAAACATCCGGATTTGAAGAGTCAATAGAGAGGGGAACGTTTGATACATTAGTGGCCGCAATTATACCCTTTTTCATTAATTCTATTTCATCCGTTCCCGGAACTCCGACATTTAAATCCAAAACCATTGCCCCTGATTCCGTCTGTTTTAATGCCGTTTTGCGGATATAGTTAGTTTTGCCGTTTTTTAACTCTTCTATGAAATCTTTTTTGCCCGTAGGATTTATCCTTTCGCCTATAATAACGGGCGGATGACTAAACCCGCATGCTATAAAATTAGTTCTTGAAGTTAAAAATAGCCCCTCTTCCCTTTTTATTCCCTTTTCCGGCAAACCATTTTTATTCAGGCGGCCAAGGGGGGCCGCAAGCGCCTTAATGAATGAATCGTCACTCCCGCAGCATGCGGAAATTACTCTTACCCCAATCAAGGCAAGTTCAGAAAGCAGTCCGGTAAAGTCTTCAGGTTTGCCCGGAAAAACAGTCCTTCCGTCGATTAGTTTCGGTATCCCTGCATTCGGTTTTGAGATAAGGGGGGTGCCGGTAACAGATGCCATCTTTTTCAAAATTTCGTATAAACCCTGCGGCCCAACGGAACAGTTCGCTCCAATCACATCTGCCCCGAGGCTGTCCGCCGTTATGGCAAAAACCTCAGGCGTGGTGCCTAAAATGGTTCTATAGGTTTTATCAAACGTCATCATTGCAATAACCGGTTTATCGCACAACTCTTTGACCGCTATAATGGCGCTCCTAACCTCTTGCAAGTCTATCATTGTTTCAAGTTGAAATATGTCTGCCCCGGCGTCAAGCCCGGCTTTAATCTGTTTTTTATATATCTCTACGCTCTCCTTAAAACTTAAATCGCCTACCGGATATATAAATTTGCCTGTCGGGCCCAACGACATTGCTACAAGCGCCCTACCGCCCGCAACTTCTTTTGCCGATTTAACCGCATTAAAATTAACCTCGTATAACTTATCATTTAATCCGTATTCGGCTAACTTTATTATATTGCCTCCAAACGTATTAGCCACTATTATCTCGCTTCCCGCCGTTACATAACTTTTATGGACCTCTTTAATACGGCTTATTTTTCCGGAGATATTAAAACTTTCGGGAAGGAGCCCCTTGGGAAGGTGCCCCTTCGATTGAAGGACGGTGCCCATCGCTCCGTCCGAAAGTATTAATCTTTTTTTGACCTCGCTTCTAAAGTCTTTTATCATAAATTTAAGATATTATAAAGATAGGTTAATCACGGCAACATTTTTTATTGCCCTTCCCAAAAATTTTTCGCCAAGCCCTTTGAATTTTTCCGGGTCATCGGTAACAAAAAAGGATTCATTGCCCATTCCGGTGCCGTCCTTTAATATAGTGTTTTCTTCCAAAAAACATTTTATGGTTTTTGCAGTTTCAATGCCGGAATCTATCATCTGAATATCCTTGCCTATTACTTCGGATATCAAGTCTTTCAGAATCGGGTAATGGGTACAGCCGAGGACAAGACAGGAAGGCTTTTCTTTCACCACAGAATCTAAATAGTAAGCTATCACCCCTTTCGTTATTTCATCGTTTAAAAAACCCTCTTCAACCAACGGCACTAAAAGAGGGCACGGTTTTTCAATAATCTTAAAGTTAAAATTATTTTTAAACTTGCCTTTTTCATGCTCGCTTAAGCTTTCTATTTCTTCATATATAACCCTCGAATACGTCCTGCTTTTAATTGTGGCAGACGTTCCAATCACGGCAATATTGCCTCCGCAAGAAACTTCAACGGCTCTTTTTGCTCCCGGCTCAATAACGCCAAACACAGGTATTTTTTCTTCTTTTTGCAAATCTTCCAGGGCTAAGCTCGAGGATGTATTGCAGGCTACTATAATGATTTTAACCCCTTTGCCTGTCAGAAATTTTGAAATTTCCGCTGAATACCTCAGAATGGTGTCCTTTGACTTATTGCCGTAGGGAACTCTTGCGGTATCTCCGAAATATATTAAATCTTCATCCGGCAAAATCTTTCTTATCTCTTTAAAAACCGTTAAACCGCCAAGCCCTGAGTCAAATATCCCTATGGGGGAGTTATTGTATTTCATATAATAATTGTAACTGTTTCGATAAATGTGATAAAATGTCCAAAATATGCGCGCGCTTTAGCCATTCTTTGACTATTATAAAATAAAAAAGCCTATTATATCAAATAAAAAAGCAATATAAATTTAAAGAAAATTAAATTAAATCAGTGCAATGGAAGATAAATATTTAAAAAAAAGATTCGACGTTTTATCCGAAAACAATATCGATTCCGGTATTTTAGAAACTATGGATTTTAAGTATCCCGCCGGCAACACCGCAGTAACTATCAGAACTAAAGAATTTACCTCCGTCTGTCCATGGACGGGGCTTCCGGATACCGCCGAGCTCTTAATTACATATATTCCGTTTAAAAAATTGGTGGAGATGAAATCCCTAAAGTACTATCTTTTATCGTTCAGAAACGTTGGAATATTGCAAGAACACGTTGTAAACAGAATTCTATATGATTTAAGCAACTTGCTTCAACCCAAATCCATAGAGGTGGAAGCAAGATTTGAATCCAGGGGCGGGTTGGATACCGTCGTTAAAGTAGCTTACCAAAGCAAGGCAAAATAGCCGGCGCCGGCATTAAGCTAATTGACTTAAATAACGCCTTTTAAATCTTTAATATCCTTTCTTGCGTTGATTTCAAAACTGTTGTCAACCTTAACATGATTTATTTTAATAACCTCATCCAGTGAAACGTTATACCTGTTTTTTAATGCAATATCTATCAAATAGTCGCAAAAAACAAAATTTTTAGGCAAAAAACTTCCATGCAAATATGTGCCAAAAAAGTTATTGGTTCTTGCCCCCTCCGTTTTATCTTCCCCATTGTTGCCGAATCCACGCAAAACGGTACCGAAAGGCTCCTGGCATTTATCTAAATACGTCCTGCCGCCGTGATTTTCAAAACCGACGGCAACCGCATCCCCGAATTTTATCGCAATATTGCCTGTTAACCTTGGACTTTTAGCCTCCGTATAGCCTTTAAAGAGGGAAAGCCCTTTGATTATTTTGTTATCCAAGGGCTTGTAATAATCGCATAAAAGCTGATAGCCGCCGCAGACGGCAAGCATTATTTTATTTTTATCCAAAGCTTCTTTTAAGATATTTTTTTTATTTTTTATAAAATCATCGTAAATTAAAGCCTGTTCCGCATCCTGCCCGCCGCCCATAAAAATAATATCGGCATTGTCTAAGTTAAAACCTGCTTCTAAGGAAATATTTTCTATTTTCAGGCTTATCCCGTATGTGGACGCCCTGTACTTAAAATAAAGAACATTTCCTTTGTCTCCATATATGTTCATAATGTCCGGATACAAATCTGCTGCCGTTAATTCAAAAGCCCTTTTCATAATTTCGCACGAATCCTGAAATAAAATAAATTTATTTAACAATTTAACTCAAAATATTATAATAAGCGATTATGCCAATATTAGATTTAATTTCTAAAAAACTCGAAGAAAATAAACAGGCCGGACTTTATAGGAAAATACCCCGGCTATCTTTTAACGGCAATAATACAAAATCAAATCCCGCTGTTAATTTTAACCATCGGCCAACCCGCTGCCCCGGCCCTAACTTCGATTATATCATTAATTCCGGCAGAAATGGAGAAAAAATGGGATTTGTGAACCTTGCAACCAATGACTACCTTGGGCTTTCTTTAAATGAAAAAATAAAAAACTCCGCCAAAAAGGCCATAGATACTTACGGAACTTCAAGCTCCTCATCCTTTTTGATATATGGCCATGTCTTGCCTCATAGAAAACTTGAAAATTTGCTTTGTAAATTTAAAGGAAACTATGAAAGATGCATGTTATACCCGTCGGGCTATCAGGCAAACCTTGGGATTATAAGGGCATTATCAAGCATATCCCCGCTCCAAACCTTTATAGCCTTTGATGAGTTGTCCCATGCATCGATAATAGACGGGATTTTAGGCGCCAAGGTCCGATTTAAAAGTTTTAAACATAACGACTTATGTCATTTAGAGCATATATTAAAAAGCCAAAAAGGTAAAGAAATAAAACTTATTATAACAGAGGGCGTCTTTAGCATGGACGGCGATATTCCGGATTTACGCGGTATTTTAACTATCGCAAAAAAATATGACGCAGTAAGCATTATAGATGATGCTCATGCAACGGGTACTATCGGGGGTAAAGGCGGCGGCAGCGTCGATTTTCATAAAGTAAAACCGGATATAATCATGGGAACGCTCGGCAAGGCGTTGGCCTCTAACGGGGCATTCGTCCTTTCTAACCGGCTAATAATAGAATATTTAATCAACTTTAGCAGAGCTTTTATGTTTTCGACGGGCATACCGCCGTCATCAGCCGCGGCAAGCCTTGAAGCGCTTAATATTATAAATGAAAATCCGGAAATAGTTACAACCTTGCAAAGTCACGCAAAATTTGCAAGAAATTTTTTAGAAAATTCTGAATTAAACATTTCGAATTCCGTTACACATATAATTCCCGTATTAATCGGGGATGAAAAAAAGGCTGTCGAAGTGGAAAAAAAATTGCTAAAAAAGGGAATATATCTTAAGGCCGTGAGATACCCCGCCGTTCCTAAAAAAAACGCAAGACTGAGATTGGGCATAAATGCGGGCGTTAATTTTATAAGGCTCGAATGCGCATTGAAAGACCTCGTAAAAGTTGTAAAACAAATATACAAATAATAAAAAAGAACCAAATACAAATATAATATTATGGCTACCGGCAGGGCAGATACGGATAAGATAGATAAAAATAAAGTAAAAAGAAACTTTTCAAACGCCGCAAACTACGACAACTTTACATCCTACCATAACTTAACCCTTGAAATGACGTTCGTGACAATAAAAAACTATTTTGATAATTATGATAAAAATAAAACGGATGCGCCCATTATACCGAAAAATATATTGGATATAGGATGCGGAACGGGACAGGGATATCTCATCCTTAAGAAGATTATGTCAAATTACAATTTTAATTATTTCGGCCTTGACTTTGCATTTGAGGCGCTAAGCAGGGCAAAACGGAAACTCTTAATCCCGGATAACGCGAATAATGTCTCCTTAATTTGCGCCGATGCCGAATCGCTGCCTCTAACACACAAAAAGTTCGACATAATATTTTCCAATATGACGCTTCACTGGTTAAACAACATCGGATATTTCTTGAATTCCACCAAATCCATACTAAAAGACGGGGGCATTATTATATTATCATTTTTAATCGACGGAACATTAAAGGAGTTATTGGCATGCTTTACACATGCCTTAAGCAAGGAAGAGGATTCCAGGCTTCACAGTTTCTTTAATTTGGCGCATATAAAAAACAAAATAAGCGAATCGGGTTTAAAAATAATAGACTCTAAGGTATTTGAATACATCGAAACTGCTGATTCTTCCCAAAAATTACTAAAAAAAATAAACATGCTCGGGGCTAAAAATGCCGTTAACTCTGCCCAAATATCCCATAGCTTGTTAAAGCAAGTTTTAAATGAATATGATAAATGCTACCGCAATTTTAACGATAAGGTTTATGCCACTTATAAGATTGCTTATTTGACATTAAAAAAAAATAGCTAAAAATAAAAAAGCCCCAAAATATTAAATGCTTGGGGCTTTTAAAATTTATATAATTACATAACGTTTGATATGCGGGTCTCTACCTTGAAACGGCTACAAAATGATCCCTTCTGTTCATTGCGTAGCATAGACTTGTATGTGCCCTGCATAGCGGCCTTTCTTTGCCGTAGCTTATGGTCTTAAGCCTGCCCGATGATATGCCGAGGTCTTCAAGATATACTTTTGCGGCGTTTGCCCTTCTAAATCCGAGCGCAAGGTTATAAGCTTCCGAACCCCTTCTATCGCAATTGCCCTGTATTTGGATAGCCACATTTGGATTATACTTAAGATAAATCGCATCCTTCCTAAGCACTAACTTGTCAAGCGGGGTGAGAATAGACTTGTCGAAAGCAAAATGGATGTTGTTATTGTTTGACTGAATACGATAACTTGAAAGCCATGGATACTTTTTAAGGTATGACGGAACATGCTTGGTAACCTCAGGCATAGGTGCGGCAGGTGTGGGCGCAGGTGTGGGCGCAGCCGCGACGGTCGGCTTTTTTGCAGGCGGCAAAGCGCTTGAGGTGGTTCTGGTAACTTTTGGGGCGCAACCGGAAAGAACGGAGGAGACACTAAAAACTACGGCAAGAATTGACAACCCGATTTTTGTTTTTTTGTTCATTGTAAAATTTCTCCTTTAAAAAAATTAATTTTAAATTTTTAAAAACCTTTACATAATGTTTAAGTAAAATTAAAAGCGACTGCTTAGTAAAACTTAAAAATTACGACGCGACAACACGCCGCTCTTCTTAAAACTTAAACTTAAAACTTAAATAAGTTAAAACTTAGGATAACACGCCGGAATAATTCCTTCTTTCATACTTATATCTATTATTTAAAAAAAAATCAATACCTTTTTTTAACTTTTTTTAAATGTTTAAAAATTAAAAAACTCTGATATAATTAACTAAAGCAAAAAAATATAAAAATTCAATCAAGGAGGTGAAAATTATGAAAAAGATTTACGAGGCCCCGCTATTTCAGGAAATCCCTGCCGAGGAATTTTACAGTTTAATCATGGAAGGCTACGGGATTAAGGATTCGTGCTATTCTTGAAAATCTTGCAAATAAGCGCAGTTGGCGCTGACTCAATCACTCCGCTGGTTACCATTTCGCCCGTCGGGCGCCCCTCCCTTAAAAGGAGGGGTGAAGGCGGGGTTTTGATTTAAAAGCAATGCAAAATTATAAAATTTTATTTTATATACATCTGATAATTCTTGTTTTAATATTTTCAAGTGGTTATTCCTTTGCTAAAACACTAAAAATTATTAATCCCGCTCAAACTGTTACCCTAAAAGCTCTCATCATCCCCTCAACGGATGTGATAAAAGGTTCGGAAACCATTAAATATATTCAAAACATTGGGCATGTTGCCGGTAATTTTATAACAAACGGACGCACACATAAAATTAAGAATTTCGGCAGCGGATTTAAAAATTTTAGGGGGCCGTATGTAAAGCTATCCACTGGTCTATATTTAATGCTTTATCCGAACGGTTTTTATAAAAAGCCGAAATATTTAAGGGATTATAATATCCATCAACTTTATCCCTATAATTTCAATAAAGGATTTATAGCCTTGGACAAATTATCGGAAAAAATTACAATAAACGGGCCGTATAAATCACGTACAATTAAAATTAGATTTAATACAAAAATTCCTCAAGCATTTGGCAATTTTGGACATTTTAAAAAAGAAACGGTATTGAACGCCCCCTTTTATCCATATCTTGCGGCAGGCAAAAATTCAAATCCCCCGGTAAATACCCGTTTTAAAATAAATTTAATTATAAAAAACGGCTACAAAGCATTTTTTAACGGAAAAGTTTATAGCCATAGATTGATTATTGCTAAAACTACAAATTACACCTCCATTATATTATCTAAAAAATTTATAAAAGAAAGATTCCGTTTAAATGCTATAACATTGAATTTTTTCTCTCCTTATCCGTATAACTTCAATAATAAAAATAAAAAAATTTACCGCGGAGCGAAATTATTAAGTAAATTTTATAAAATGAAATTAAGGCGGATAAACTTCGTTTACGCTCACTTAAGAAGGAGCATGTGGCTAAAATCTCCCTTATACTCAAATTCAATTATTGTAAATACACGGTTTAATAGGGTATTTGCCGACTTTTACATATACCAAAAACTAAGCCTCATAAGGGGAATAATCTATTTAAGTTTAATAAATTCTAAAAAGGCGATAAAAAGGGCGGATAAAAATGGTTATTTTTTTTATTCTCAAAGATTACAAAGCTTTTTATCTATTAACTTTAAATCGTTCCTGAATAAATATTCAAAAAAAAATCCTGATATAAAAGTGTTTTTGAAACATTTCAATTTTATTCAGGGAGTCAATACGGTTATAAACCATCCGGTATTTCCCTTATCCTACCTTTATTTTACAAACTTTCCCCGCACGCATGCCTTAAAAAACGGCGTTTATTGCTGCAATAACAATTTAAATTTTATTCTGCGCAAAAAAACAGAAAACAGCGTTTTAAACCCAAAGAAAAAGGATTATTATACCGCTTTTTTAAGCAGCGCCGGCGGAAATATAAGTCCAAACAGCGGGAGGGTTGAAGGATATATAAACTTTACTCTGACAAAAAGATACAGCTATAGAAATGACCTTTTATTCGGCATATTCAAAAATTATTACAACAAGGGTTTCAGTATAGGATTTTCCCATCAAATAGGCAGGTTTTTTCCTATATCGCAAATGTATAAGCAGTCTGTTTTTGGATTAGTAAGCCTTATGGAGATTAGCCCTGAAGCGTCGGGCAGCTCTTTTGTTTATCAAAATACAAAAAGGCTGGCGCAATTTAGTCTGGGCTATAATTATAATTCCATCGATTACAATATTAATCCAGAATACGGCTCCTCATTCAGTTTTTTGTACAATATTGCCAATTCCGATATTTTTTCCCCGTTTTCCTTCAGTCAATTCAGGCTGGAATATATTAAAAATATCTCGGTTAACGCAAGCAATATAATCGCCTTAAGAGGAATAGGAGTTTTTGCACTCGGTAATGTTCCGACCGCCCTCGACTATACCCTTGGCGGCGCAAACGGAATTATGGGGATGCCCGCCAGCCTTCCGTTCATTGGTAATAACACCCTTATTGCCGAAGCCGATTACAGAAGGAATATTTACCGCGGACTGGACATAAACCTGTTTAACAACATTTTGGATATAACGGCCCTAACCGCAGATGCGATTACAGGGGTAGGCACGATCGGAAATACGGTTCCAAAGGTTTTGCATGACGGGGAGGCGTATAGTTTTGCCGGCATGGGAATTCATTTTAAGACATATCTTTTTGGGATATACCCGGAAATGATAAGTATTTACGCCGCCAAAGCATTCGGGAGCGGGGTAAGTTCGGAATACGGCCCAAGGTATTATTTTGGCTTAAATCAACCGTTCTAAAAAGCCTTCCGCCTAACTCATCACTAAGTCACGCAATTTTAATAATTACCCTAATTCGATAGTAGAAAATATTTAGATGCTTCTTTTATATGTAAATACTGGATTCCTGCTAACGCAAGATTAAGGAATTAATTTAGATTGAAATTTTATGGAATTTTTGCTATAAATATACGTATATGGAATATAAAGACTATTACAAAATACTGGGTATAGATAAAACCGCTTCCACGGATAATATAAAAAAGGCCTATAGAAAATTAGCGAGAAAATACCATCCCGATGTCAATCCTAACGATAAAACTGCCGAATCAAAATTTAAAGAATTACAAGAAGCATACGATATCCTCAAGGATGAAAAAAAACGCAAAGAATACGATGCGTTAGGAACCGAGTATTTTAACTTTAAAAATGCCGGGGCGGGCGGAGGCCCTTCACATGGAGAGTATTATTACAATTATTCGGCTGACGGCCGTTCAGGGTTTAATTTTAATACGGCAGGGGCGGGCGTTAATTTCGAGGATATATTCTCCGATCTTTTTAGCAGGTCCGGAAAAAAACAGGGACCGTCTAAAGGAAACGACTTGAGCGCCGCATTAGAAATATCCGTTATCGAAAGCGTTAAAGGAACGGAGCGGATAATTAATGTCAACGGCGAAAAAATAAAGATAAAAATACCCGCCGGAATTCCAAACGGAGGAAAAATAAAGGTTTCGGGAAAGGGATCCCCAGGGTTAAACGGCGGCCCGGGCGGCGACCTCTACATCGATATTGCAGTTTTAAAGGACAACATTTTCGAAAGAAAAGGAAATGACATCTATGTCAATAAAAAAATAAAGCTATCGGAGGCTGTCCTCGGCGCAAAGGTGGAGGTGTCCACTATCTTCGGAAGGATAATGCTGACTATCCCGCCGGGAATCCAAAATGGAACAAAATTTCGCATTCCCAAGAAGGGTTCTCCGGACATCTCGGCAAAAAAACCGGGTAACTCCGGTGATTTAATAGTTACAATCCAGGTAGAGGTCCCTTCGAATATTTCTGAAAAAATAAAAAAGGCCTTCATCGAACTTGCAAAAGAGGGAATTTAAAAAGGGGGTTGGTTGTTTATCATGGATTATTTTATTAATTTGACAAATTTTTGCGATGAAATCAATCTAAATAAAGAATCTGCGATGTTTTTCGTTTATGAGGGTTCAATCTCCGTTAAAAAACAGGAAGATGAATTTTTTATCGACGACGAAACAGCTGGCACACTCAGACTTATATCCGAGATTCAAAACGAACTTGGGGTTAATAACGAAGGCGTATCCATAATACTTAATTTAAGAAGAAAAATAATAGACTATCAAACCAAAATTAAAACCATATTGGAATCCATAAGCAAATCTGAAAGTATTGACAAGCTTATCCTCGCGCTTAAAGAAACCGGCATGTTTGAAAACGAAGATAACGAAGAAAATATTTAATATTCATATATATATTAACGGACATAAACAATAAAATTTTAACGGCAGCGGCAAATTGTTTTCACTTACCCTTCAAATAAAAAATCTGATCGATAATAACGTTGAACTTCCGGACGATATGCTTTTATCCATTTATGGAGTATCCGGCTCTGCCCTTATGGAACTTTTTTCCTTAGCACTCGAACTTAAAGAAAAACACACGGGAAAAAGGATTAATTTTTGTTCCGTAATTAGCGCAAAAACGGGGATATGTGCGGAAGACTGCGCGTTCTGCGGTCAATCTTCGATGGCCAGGAAGAATAATAAAGAAATAAAAATAAATGCCCTTGTCTCGGAATCCGAGATTGTGGAGGCTGCAAAAATTGCCAAAAATAACGGTGCAAATGAATTTTCTATCGTAACAAGCGGAACATCCATAAATAATAAAAATGAGTTAGCTACCATTGCTGGCGCCGTTAAACTGATTAAGGAAGAGGTTAAAATTACCCCCTGCGCATCTTTAGGACTTATGAAATATGAACATTTATTATTATTAAAGAACTGCGGCCTTGAAATATTTCACCATAATATTGAAACCAGCAGCAATTTTTTTCCAAAAATATGTTCCACTCACTCTTTTGCGGATAATATCGAAACCATCAAGTCTGCAAAAAAAGCCGGGCTCAAGGTATGCTCCGGCGTCATAATCGGAATGGGGGAACAACGGCTTGATAGAATAAGGATGGCGAGGGAGATAAAAAATCTTGACGTCGACAATATTCCCGTTAATTTTTTGAACCCTATTCCGGGAACCAGACTTGAAAACGTGGAAAAACTCACGCCGATGGAATGCCTTAAAACCCTCGCTATATTTAGATTTGTAAACCCTGCAAAAAACATCCTCGCGCAGGGGGGCAGAGAATATAATCTCCGGCAACTTCAACCCCTTGCCCTTATGGCGGGGGCAAATGGGCTGCTCTTGGGGAACTATCTGCTTACCTCGGGAAGAAACCCCTCCCTTGACGTGGAGCTAATAAATGATTTGGAACTTGAAAAGACAGGCTATGTCAAATAGAAAAGCCCTTGGCATTGATTACGGCTCAAAACGAATCGGGCTGTCATTGAGCGATGACACGCAAACAATAGCGTTTCCGTTTAAATATATCCCTAACGGTTCGCTGAAGGAGGTAATTGCCGTATTGGAAGAGATTATTTTTAACGAAAATATTGGTTTGATTATAATTGGAATGCCGCTGGGTCTTAAGGGAAAACAAACCGGTTTATCGTTAAAAATAAATGAATTTGTTAAGGAACTCGCCTGCGTCCAAAATTTGGACAAAACCGAAAATCCAATCCAGCTTGTAATCTACGATGAAAGATTCTCGACGGTTCAAGCCCAAAAAAGCCTGATAGGTCAAAACGTTAAAAGAAAGAAAAGGAAGGGGATTGTGGACTCCGTGGCTTCCGCTTTTATATTGCAGTCTTATCTCGATAAAAGCAAAAAAATTAACAAATCGCAGGTCCGGTGAAGCCCTATTTTTTAAATGTGCTATTCTGACTACCAGGCATATAAACGGCTTAAAAGAATCGTATTAATCTTACAATTTACTATCCCTCTAACCATTATTGCCTTTGTTGCATTATATACGTTTCTTCCGCAGTCCTACCCTTATAAAAAGCCCGAACTTATTGCAATTACCCGTGGAGATTCCTTAGGGGAGGTAATACATAAACTTTACAATAAAAAACTGATAAATAACCCTTATCTATTTTATTTTATAGGCTTTATCAGCGGTTATTCAAGGTATATAGAGGCCGGAACTTATTATATATCCGCCAACGAATCCCCCGCTTCAATTTACTACAAATTTGTAAACGGCAAGGTGGCAACAGCTAAGGTAACTATTCCGCCCGGTTTAAATATTTTTCAGATAGCCGGAATTTTAGCAAAAAACAGAATTACCGGCAGCCGGGCTTTTTTAACGGAATGTTTTAACAAAAAATTCCTTTTAAGCCTCAAAATTGACAAAAAAACTGCGGAAGGATTTTTATATCCGAACACTTATATTTTTAAAATTCATTCGAATCCGCAAAATATAATTAAAGAAATGTTAAATGAATTTAATTTAAAGACAAAAAATCTAAAACTTAATTACAATGATTTAATAATAGCATCCATAATTATTAAAGAGGCTGACGGAAATCGCAAAAACTCTATGAGGTTAATTTCGTCCGTAATTCACAACAGACTTAATATAAATATGCACATTGACGTGGATTCCACATCCATTTACGCTCAAAATTTATCAATATATAAAAAAAGCACGCAAACTGGTGGCGTATTCAAGATTAAATCCAATATGAAAAGGGCCTACTTAAAAATAAAGTCTCCATATAACACATATCTAAATTACGGCCTCCCGCCTACGCCTATCGCAAATTCGGACATCCGGGCGATTAAAGCAGCTATAGACCCTGCTAAAACACGGTATCTATACTACATTTCCACAAAATCCGGAAAAATAATATTTGCAAAGACCTTGAACAAACAAAACGAAAATATCGGCAGGTATTTTAAATAAGTATAATATGGCATGGCATAATGTGGTATAATTAAAACAAGAAATTATGGCGAAATAGCTATTTGCAATATTAACGGTTAATGATTAATTTAAAATTTAAGGGGGGGGTTGGTTAAAATGCGGTTTAACCTGAAGAAAATGGGGCCGGCTAAAGATTCGCCCAAATCAAAAATAATATCGGATACTGAAGTTGCGAATGAACTTCATGAGTCCTGCGAGGCGCATATTTCAGGCGCACGTTTGTCAAGGCAAGGCTTTAACGGGCGCCGGGGATGGCGGAACATTAAATTTAAACTTGCATCCCTTATTTTGTTCTTCCTTTTGCCCGTGTTTGCTTTCACCGGATGCGCCACAACCGCTGGGCAGGCCACAAGCGCAAGCGGACTGTCTTCCGGCAATGTTGCATTAAGCACAAAGATGAGCTCAAGTATATTTTTGCAACCTGTTGCACCGCAACAAAAAGTTGTATATGTGAGCGCCAGAAACACTTCTACGGCTACAGGGCTTAATTTTAGAAACGAACTTATTTCAGCCTTGATCGACGAAGGTTACCGTATAACAAATAATCCTCGGAAAGCCAATTTTATGCTTATGTCCAACGTTCTTTACATAGGTAAAGAATCCCGCAGCTATACGGCCATAGGCGCTTTAGCCGGCGGTTTCGGCGGCGCATTTGTCGGCTCGAGGTATAATTCCGGCACGGGGGTGGTGGCAGGCGGGGCTTTGGGTGCTTTAGCCGGCGGTATCATAGGTTCTATGTTTCAAAATAAAAACTATATAATGGTGGTTGATATTCAGCTTGAACAAAGGGAAGCGGGAACTTACACCACAAGCTCTACAAACGCCGGCCAGGGAACGGCAAGCAATATCACGACGCATAACGGGGGTGTAAAAAATTGGGCAATTTATAGGAATAGGATTGTATCCCAGGCCTCGGCAATAAATTTGAAATTTTCATCAGCCGAACCTTTATTAAAACGACAAATGGCTCATTCTATCGCAAACTTAATGCCATAAAAATTAATACGGATTAGGGCCTAAGTTAATATTTATGTGACGACAAAAGTAAAATATACATTGACAATATCAGTACATTATGATAGCCTTATGGCTTAAGAAGGGCAAGCTGTAATTAAAAAGATTCTAATTTATCCCGATAAGATGGGAGGGTTAAGCCACTTTTTACAGGGGTGTTTATTTTAAAATTTTAAAATTAAGGAGGATCTAAATGAAGAAAGGGCTGTATTTTAGTAAAACAAGGGGTTTCTTTTCTTTAATTGTAATTTTAATTTTTTTAAGTGTCGGCGCGGGTTTTCTTTCCGGCTGCGAATCGGGGAAAGTAGCCCCGCCTCCTTCTTCCGCTTCCGCGTTAACCCCTACGGTTGCGGCACTCAATGCGGCACTTAAAGCCGCCCCGACTGCTACAGTTACTTTAAACGGCAAGACTATTGCCGCTCCCTACTACCAGATATCCGATGCTACGCTTTACTCATGGATTAAGAATAAAGAAAAAGGTTTTGTGGTCGTGAATGTCCAGACGCCTGTTTTTTATAAGGCCGGCCATATTCCGGGAGCCATTAATATACCGGTTTACAATATATTCAGTAAACAAAGTTATTCCAGGCTTAAGAAATATAAAAAGGATGTTATAGTTACGGTATGCTGGACCGGACATATGCAGGGCATACCGATCGATTATCTGAGGGCAGCCGGTTTTAACGCTGTCGAGGTTGGATACGGCATGTCGTCATGGCAGCGGTATTATAAAATGCAAGATGCGATGGCAAGTCTTGTGGGCGGAAAGCTAAAAGCCCCTTATGTGCCCGGTTCTACCGCATATGCGGTGCATTTTAACGATATTACCACCACACCTACGCCTCTTCCCTCACCAGGTTCTGCGCCAAATATGAAACAGTCCTTAGACTTTAACGCTATAGCCCATCCCGCTCCAAAAGAACCTATGGGTTACCCCGGCCTTAGTATTGTGCCGGCTAAGATGGTTTACGGCTGGGTAACAAAAGCTTTACCGGCGCCACCTAAAGGCTATGTAATTATTGATCTCAGGGAGCCGTCCGCATACGCAGCGGGTCATATTCCGGGGGCTATTAACATACCCCTTGAAAACATACTTTCATCTAAAAGCCTTGCGGTGCTTAACAGCTACCCGAAGGGTGCGGAGATGGTTTTAGTAGGTAATACCAACAGAATTCAAAATCTCCCGCTAATGGCATTAAAGACGTTAGGCTATAATGCGGTGGATATGAATTTTGGCATGTCTTCATGGGTACCGAACTATAAATGGACAGAACCTGACGGCACTCCGGCTATAACGATTAATGAAGCCCTGCATGCCGCAAATACCGTAAAACCATGCTACCCGATTACGCTGCCGACATCGGCGCCGGTATCGGCTAAAACGGTATGCACCGATAAGATGAGTTCGTAGTAAATCATAATAAGTAATAAATGATTTTCTAGTACACGCATACGGCCATAATAAAATTTTATCAATTCATATTTATTATGGCCGTATGTCAATTATTCGTAAAATCTCAAAATTAATACGCTGGCAAGTAATGTTACCGCAGAAAGTATTATGAAATATAAAACGGAATAAACTGCTATGCCTATAATCAAATAAAAAAGTAAAATCAGCCGCTTAATTTTTTTAAGTTCCTCGTTTCGCAAAAGAAAGCCCACTAGTATCCCGACGATAATATATATAACGGATTCTATTATTATTGTATTAAAATTAAAATCAATCATAACCCGGGTTAACGTTTTATAATTCTATCGAAATAAGATATCGTCTTTTTAAGCCCTTCTTCTATATTAACCCTTGGGTTATATCCTAAAACCCTTTTTGCAAGCGTCAAATCGGGGTTTCTTTGAACCGGGTCGTCTTCCGGCAATTCTAAGAATTTCATTTTTGACTTTGAGCCTGTAAGAGATATAACTAACTTTGCAAAGTCGATCATAGTAAATTCATAATTATTTCCAAGGTTAACGGGACCCGTAAAACCGCTTTTATTTTCCATAAAAAGAATAATGCCGTCTATCAAATCCGATATATAGCAAAAAGACCTCGTCTGTTTTCCATCGCCGTAAACGGTTAAATCTTCCCCTTTTAACGCCTGCACTATAAAATTAGAAACCACCCTGCCGTCGTTTTCGAGCATTTTAGGGCCGTAAGTGTTAAAGACCCTCGCTACTTTTATATCCATCCCGTACTGTCTGCGATAATCAAACATTATCGTTTCTGCCGCCCTTTTACCCTCGTTATAGCACGACCTCGCGGAAATGGTATTGACATTGCCGTTATAATTTTCTGGCTGAGGATGAACGGACGGCGAGCCGTACACCTCCGATGTCGATGTGTGCAAAACTGGAATTTTAAGCCTCCTTGCGTTTTCCATTACGTTAAATATCCCGTAAATATTATCCTTCATCGTTTTAAGCGGGTCATTTTGATAATACGGAACGGAAGCGGGACACGCCAGGTTGACTATAAAATCGGCGTAGATAAAGAATGGTTCGCTAATGTCCCGCCTTATCATTTCAAAATTATTATTACCTAAGAATTCAATTATATTATTTTTAGAACCCGTGTAAAAATTATCGACACATAATACTTCATGTCCTGCGTTTAATAATCTTTCGCATAGGTTAGACCCGATGAAACCCGCCCCACCCGTAATAAGAACCCTCATATAATTCATCCTCTTTTCATTTTTAAATTGCCTGCCGTCTCCCTCCCCTTATGTAAGGAGCTTAAATCAGGTTTAGGCTAAATCATATTTATTGCCATAACCCCTTTTCGTTATCATAAAAAAATCTTTGACATAAGTATTACTGCTTCCGATTATAATTGTAGTATTCATACTGATAATATCAAATTTATCCATATTTTCAAGCGTAGTTATCACGATCTCCTCAGTGGGTCTCGCGGCGGCCTTTACAATAGCGACAGGCCTGTCCTTATTGATATCCTCAAGTAAAATACCTTTTGCAATAGTAAGCTCGTTCTTCCTTTTCATGCTCTTAGGATTATAAAGTATTATAACAAAGTTACCCCGGGATGCTGCCCTTAGCCTCCTTTCGATATCT
Source organism: Deltaproteobacteria bacterium (assembly GCA_023381755.1). Taxonomy (GTDB): domain Bacteria; phylum SZUA-79; class SZUA-79; order Acidulodesulfobacterales; family Acidulodesulfobacteraceae; genus Acidulodesulfobacterium. Next base: position 1,583 of record JAMCUF010000038.1, on the reverse strand, counting down.
TCCCACGGGGTTAAAAGATTCGATAAGGAAATTACGCAAAAATCGTTCATTATAGGCGCTCCGACAGCGCAGGAAGCTGCGCAAAACGCAGGTATCCCCGGAATAAAGTCAACCGGAATTTTCCCGATCAACGATTTTTTATCGATAATCTCAAGCAAAAGGCCGCTCATGCCGTAAATACCGGCATCCCCGCCTGAAACAAGGGCAACATCCTTACCCTCCATAGATTTTTTAATAGCCGCCTCGCATCTTTTAATCTCATCCCTCATATTAAACGGTAATATTTCTTGCGTCCCGTTTAAAATGCCGTCTATCTGACGAAGATACGATGAATATCCTATTACCGTTTGAGAATTCTTTATGGCTTCAAGCGCCTTTTTGCTCAAATGGCCGGTATCCCCCGGACCTGTTCCTATAACCGTTATTTTTCCGAAGGAAGTTGTCTCCGCTTCCGTGCTTTTCTCTTCCGTGTTTATATTGCTACCGCAACCGCCACCGTCACATTGTCTTTTTTTTTCTTGCATATTAAAAGCTCCTTATTTTCGGATGATAAAAGGGCGCATGGCTCACAAACGGAGTAAGCGCCAGTATGCTTATAACATAGAGATCCTGCCTTATTTCTGTTATTTTTATCTTCTTCTATAAATTCGTTAATTTCCTCTTTTGAGTAAAAATCTATAAATTTTGCATATTTTTCCCCGTACCGCAAAACTCCTTCTTCATCCCTTTTAATATCAATGGTGGCAATATTCCTTATGCTGTCTAAGGATATATTATATTCGCCAAATACGGATGAAACAAACCCGTCTATCTCGTTAAAATCCGTATTTTTATTGCAGCCTATGCCGATAACAAGGTTCTTTGGCCTTAAAACAACAACATCGACGTTACTTTTATCCGAAAATCTGCTTAATCCGTATAATTCTTCCAAATTAGACATTCTTGAAATGAGAATTAAATTTAATGGTTTTGAATTCGGACCATCCGGATCCGTCAAATAATCCCCTATTAATTTCTTAAATTTTGACGCCCCGGTTATGAATCCGAAATCCTGTTTCTTTGAATAACCTGCAATATACCGCTTTAGCCCCTTTAAATAATTATCAAAATCCAACCCGCTTCTTGCCCATTCATCTTCATTTAAATAAACGACAAACCTTTCGCTGTTTAAAGAAGCCTTATTAAGCCCTTTTATTTTAGTTTTAGCCTCCTGGATAAAAAATCCGAATCTTTCCGCGAACATATCCAGAGAAAACCTTCCGGAAATATCCGTTGCCGTGGTTATAACGGGTGTTGCCCCCAAAATATCCGCGGCCTTTTCCGTAAATTCATTTCCTCCGCCGATATGCCCCGATAATAAACTCACGGCAAACTTGCCGAGTTCATCTATTGCCACAACCCCCGGATCGCTTAACTTGTCTTTAATATATGGAGAAATAAGCCTTACAACAGCTCCCAACGCCAAAAAAAATATGATAAGACTAGCCTCATTAAATAAATTATTTAGAAAACCGTCTGATAAGCTATCGTATGTTTTTAGGCAAACCGAAAAATTACCGCTATTTTCAGGTTTAAATTTAGAG
>JAMCUF010000017.1 GCA_023381755.1 Deltaproteobacteria bacterium | reverse complement strand
TTTAAGAGAGATAAAAGTTTATGGAATAACCGACGGCATGGGCGGAAGCATTAAGCCCTACGATTTAGGTTTTAATTATGTAACCCCCGACCGCGTTGACCCCAACCATTCATGGGAAGGCTTTCATACGATATACAATAACGGCAGGATGGACGGGTATTTCTTAAACGGAATAAATCAACCCGTTGACGATTATAAGGTTATAATGGGCCATTACGATACTAAAAAGGCTTTATACCCTTATTATTTATACGCTTCCAACTTCACACTCTGCCAGAACTATTTTCATTCGATTATGGCTCCCACCCAGCCAAACAGGCTTTATCAGATTGCAGGGCAGTCAAACGGACATATAACCGATGCCCCTCCAAGAAAACCTTACGAGTTTTCCACAATATTCAACAGGCTTGAAAAAGCAAAAATATCGTGGAAAATATATGTGGAGGGCTGGCCGAATCCAAAAAAATACGTCCACCACTGGGTTCCCGTTATATGGTTTGAAAGTTTTAAGAGAGATAAAAGTTTATGGAATAAAATCAGACCTGCAGACGAATATTTCGAGGATATTAAAAAAGGGACGCTTCCTAAGTTCAGCTGGCTTGTGCCGGATTTTGTCCATTCCGAACATCCGCCGGCAGACGTTAAAACGGGAATGTTATATACGGTAAAAAGAATCGAAGCGTTGAGAAAAAGCCCGCTGTTTTCCAAATCGGCGATATTTTTAAACTGGGATGAGTGTGGCGGTTTTTATGACCATGTCGTACCCCCCGTTGTCGATTACTACGGACTTGGAATGAGGGTAGGATGCATAATTATTTCCCCGTTCGTTAAAAAGGGCTATATCTCGAATGTCAGGCATGAGCATGCCTCGATACTTAAATATATAGAAAACCTCTGGGGGCTTGATCCGTTAACGGATAGGGACAGATATGCAAACGGGTTCGAGGATATCTTTCTTTCGTAGGTTAAATGTTTTTAAAAAGATATGAAAAGATGTAAAAAAGTAAGAATAAAAATAAAATTGAAGAGATTATTATGGATTTATATGTGGAGGAGAGCGGCATTGAATTACTAAAAAAAACGGAACTTATCTTAAAAGCGATTTTAGATAAAAAGAAAATGGACAAAAGTTATAAAAAAAGGATTAAGAAAAAAATTGCGATAGATCTCCAGATTGCCGTAAAGCATCTGGAGCTTTATACCGCCAAATGTAAACTCATAATTAAAGGCAATGAAGAAATTCAAGTAAATATTGATCTTGCTGAAAGTATTATTAAACTGTTGGAGGCTTCTTTGGGCACGGATAATTCAGAAAGATTCGAGGAATATTACAATGCCGCATCAAACTTATTGCCCGATTTAAAAGATTTGGAAGAGGAACAAGGGGAATAAGAATTCTAAAAAGAAGAAATTGGGGAAGAAGCCGAAGAAGAAACCGGAACTAAGTCAATAATTAAATTAAATAATTAAATTGAATATTACATCCGCAACACCATTGTAACAAAATTGTAGCAAATATTAATAATAATTTAATGCAATCGTAATAATAGCGTAACATTCGTCTGCTAAACTATATCTAATTTCTAAAAAGCAAATTCCAAATTTAATTAAATTAAATGAAAAGTATAATCTTATTTTTTTTAGGGAGGATAAGAAAAACATGAAACTTCATGAAACTTATTTTGTTTTATTAAAAAGAAAAACGAAAAACGATTTTTTAATCGTTTTAGCATCTATCGGTATCTTGATTTTTATGATTGGCTTAAGCAAATCTTGTTATGCAAAAAAACCGGTTTATCTTGGAGAAGCGGCGATTAAGGCAAAGATGAAGAAAAAGAAGGAAGCGGAAAAGAAAAAACTGTTCAAATCAGCTTATGCCGTATCCCATATTACAAAAAAAGAGATAGCGGCAACGCAAAATCCAATAATGGGTATAGTAAATGTTTTAAATCAAAAACCTAGCATTTATGTAACCACATCGGGTCCAAACGGCGTAAGAACCCATATTTACATGAGGGCTTTTAACGGCGGACAAATCACCGAGGAATTTGACGGCATTCCTCTAAATAGTTTGTTTGACGGTTCCGCCCAAAATTATGCATCGGTAAGAAATAATGTTCCGTTTACCTTAGGAGATGTTTCATCGGTAAATATTTACAGGGGCATAAATAATCCAAGCGTTAACTCTTTTAATTCGCTGGGAGGAACAATAAATTTTAACCCCCTTATACCTTCGAGAAAATTTGGGGCGGAGGTTTTTGGAGGCTGGGGTTCTTTTGCCACCACGGAATACGGAGCTTCTATTAATTCAGGGAAACTTCCTTACGGTGTCAGGATGTATTTAAAGGCAAGCAAAAATAATTCTAACGGATGGATGCAAAATACCTCGGATAAAAATGATTCATACTATATGTCGATTCTTAAACCGTATAATAGCGGGCGCTCTAATATATCATTAATATACATGAGAAACGATAATGCCGGATTTACTCCTCATTCGGTCCCGCTGCCGTTAGAACAACAATACGGTTATACATTTAATTGGCCTTCAAATGTTAGTAATTCGTATAATATTGATGAAAGCTGGTACGCGATACTCGGTTGGAATAATTATGTAAATAGGCATTTAAGGTTTCAAAATAAGGCGTTTTATCATTATAATCATTACTACAGGGTAAGCTATACAAATCCGCAATGTATAACAAAGATTTATAATAATCCGGCAAATCCGGATTATAATGCCGCGACAAATGCAGAGTGCGGCGCAATCGCTCAAAATATTAACGGCGCAACGGTCCAGCCTTTTTACCTGCCAAATCAGCCGGAAAGTTGGGTATCCCCGAGTTCCACCGACGGTTATAATCCCGAAGCCATATTTCCCGACGGAGGCGGGGACAGTTTATACGGAACCGACAATCACTTATATTTGGAATATATGAACGAATACGGAGATATTCCCAGTTTTATGATCAAAGCTCCGCGCAATAAAATTACGCTTGGAGGGCAATTTTTAATCGGAACAATCCGTTCCGCAGAGTTTTGGTACGGCAATTCCGATGTTCCGCAGGGGAATTTATATAACGATGCTTGGAACGAACATGATACAAGGGCGAATAATACCGTCTATATTCAAGATAAAATAAGCGTTATTTCAAAAAGGTTGTTTATAGAGCCCGGTTTTAAATATAATACCGTCAACACGACAGCCGCAGATAATCCGGGTTATTATTACCCGATTGGCGGAACGGAATCCAATAACTATAACTATTTTGAACCGTCGTTGGGTTTAAGTTATAACTTGCTTAAAAATTGGGTAATTTACGGCGCTTGGGGAAAAATACAGAAAGTTCCAAATATTGCGGCATATTATGGACTAATCGGAGCCGCTACTTTGGACGGCGCCCCATACACGCCTCCGTTTACAACTGTTAAACCCGAATATGTTACCGATTACGAACTGGGCACCAGATATAAATATAATAATTTAAAACTCTCGGTAAACGGCTATAAAGAAGACTTTTTAAACACATTTAGCACTGCTTACAATCAATCGTTGGGGGTATCTTTAGAGTACAACGCAGGAAATTCGATGTATGAAGGTATTGAACTTGCGGCAAATTATAAAATCAGCCGCAAATCGGGGGTTTTTGCCAACTGGTCGTATAATACGGCAATATATACGACTAATTATTCCGGAAATTACGGGACGATTCTTTCGGGAGAGCATATTGCAGATGTTCCGAGGCATCTGGTAAATTTAGGAGGTTATTTAAATCTTTTTAAAGCTTACCTAAAGATTTGGGGGACGTATTCAGGACAGCAGTATCTAAATGATAGCTTTGGAAACCCGACGGACGAATACCACATTGGCGGCTATTGGGTCTTTAACGGTTATTTAAGCCATTATTTTAATTTTAAAAATATCAGGATTTTAAACTATGCCAGACTTAAGGGTACAAAAATTTCGCTGAGTGTCGATAACGTTTTTAATAGAAATTACAATGCATGGGCTTACATAGGATATAATTCTATACCCGGTAATCCCAACTACACTTACGAATCGGCAATGCCCGGACTCCCGAGGTTTGTCATGGTTAATGCGGCATTTAAATTTTAACGGCAAAAAATCGGCTTTATCTCCTCTCTCTTAAAGCAGATATTATGCGGGGGATCGGCAAGCGTAAGATTTCCCGCATATATCTTTTGTAAATAGCAAAAGTCAATAACTATAAGAACTATAAGTGGTATCGAGAGCATTATGAACAGAAATGTGAATAAAAATTATGGGTTTAAATTTTTTATTGCAATCGTAATAATATGTGTTTTATCGGCTGGCTTAGTTTTGGGACATCTTTTAACTTCCTTTGCGGCAAATAACAATAACATTCCGTTGCCGGCGCCTCATAATCTTTCAAAGAAGTTTCTTGAGCAGGTGCCGGTAAAGATAACCGAGGAAAACATAGAAGAATATGCCCGTAAACTTCCGACGGGACGCTTAATAAGCCCCATAGGATTATTAGGCGCGACCGAGGATTTTCCGACAAGTGTTAAAATTTATAAACAATACGTAGTCGTGTTAAGTAATCCTGCAAAAAAAATTCAAAAAATTACATTATATAATAGAAAAAATTTAAAACCGGTGGCAATATTGGAGGCTTTTGAAGGCGAGCCCAATTTGCCGTACTTAGGTCAGGTAGTGCAGTATGCCGAACGGCCAAGTATCAATAAAATAGGCGGGCATGTAACGTCTTTAATATACGCGAGCAGTATCGCAAGAGTGCCTAATTCTAAGGTTCCAACGACGGTTATAAGAAACCAGAGCTTTTTTCAGGGGCTTGCCGTAAGCAAAAACGGTACTATTTATGCGGCGGGCGGGGTTACCGGAAACGTTTTGGCGGTTAAATACATTAAAGGCAGGCTTAAAGCCGTAAGAAGCTACCGTCTTAAATGGCAGAGTTTTCCAAAAAACCAGTATCCGTATGAGTATCAAGGTCACCAAAATATCAAGCCTTATCTTTTTTATCCCGATTATGTAGCTTTATCTAATAATCAAAAGTATATTTATGCAACAGGTTTGCTTTCAAATTCTATCGCTGAAATAAACTTAAAAACGGGCGCCGTAAAATATGCAAACGCAGGACCGTATCCTTTTGCCGTAAGTTTAGCAGATAATGAAAAAAGGTTAATAGTCAGCGATTGGGGTGGCGACGAGGTAAGGATATTTAATCCATCCCTTAAATATTTAGGCAAAGTATCGTTCGATAAAAACCCGATGCCATCTTCCGGCATGCATCCGACGCAGGTAGCGTCCGTTCCGGGCAGTTCTCTCGCGTTAGTCGCCGCATCGAACAACGACAGTATTTTTGCCGTAGATACGGCGAACCTTAAAATAGTCAAAGTTATACATATAAGTCCTTATAAACATGCTCCTTACGGAAGCTACCCCGACGGCATAACGGTTAGCGGCAAATATTTTTTCGCAGCCGACGCGGGCAATAACGACGTAGAAGTATTTAATCTGTCAAATTATAAGCCTGTAGGATTAATTCCAACGGCATGGTATCCGGCGTCTTTAACTGCGACGCAAAAATCTATTTTTATTGCCGACGCCAAAGGCTTGGGAGCGGGACCTAATTTAGAATACCAGTGGATAGGCAGTTTTATGCACGGGGCTGTTCAAAAGGTTAAAATAAATTATTTTTTGAAGAATAAAAGTTATTTAACCCATTTGTCTCTGAAAGACGACGGGTTTACGTATAAACAGAGGACGGCAAGAAAAGAAAAGGAAGCGGCTATGGTAAAATTTCTAAGAAAGCGTATTAAGCATATCGTATTTATTTTAAGGGAAAATAAAACATTCGACGAAGATTTGGGAGATTATAAGCACGCCGGTAAGTGGGCAGACCCGCATCTCGATTTATATAACCAAAAAGAACTTCCAAATCTTTATAAACTGGCAAATAAGTATGCGCTGTTCGTAAATTTTTATGCCGACGGCGAGGTAACGGCGCAGGGACATGAATGGACGACGGGAGCGTCCGATTCCGACTACGTTCAAAGGGTCTGGCCCGAAAATTATTCAGGCAGGGGACTCAGGTATCCGCAAGGCAGAACTTTATTGAAGCCCGCGATGCCGGACAAAGAAGATACTTTTTTAAATCCGGCGTACATCGGAAACAGGTTGATGAAAAAGTTAAACGTTCATTTAACGAACATCTGGATTTCATATCCGTATAAATTATACCTGTTTAACGATATGTCGGCTCATCATATTACCTTTTCGGATTTCGGGGAATTCGTCGCGCATACCCGCATTAACGGGATAAACAGGCAAATGGAAGCTCATATTGTATCCGAATATCCGGGTTGGAACAGAGATATATTGGATACGACGAGGTCAAAAATATTTATTAACTGGGCGAAAAAAAGAATAAAAGAAAACAGGTTCCCCGATTTTGTCTATATCTGGCTGCCCGACGACCACACGGCGGGGTTAGCTCCCTGCTATTATACGCCTCAGTATTATGTCGCCAATAACGACGAGGCGACCGGTAAAATATTATCTTTTTTATCCCGCTCTAAAATATGGAAAAATACGCTCGTTTTTTTAACCGAAGACGACGCCCAGTCCGGAGCCGACCATATTTCCGCCCACAGGACTTTTGCGCTTATGATGGGACCGTATGTCAAAAAGGGCGCCCTCGTCAGGCAAAGGTATTCTCAGGTTTCCATAGTAAAAACCATAGAGGCTCTATTTAACCTTCCGCCGATGAGCCAGTGGGACGCAAACGCAAAGGTTATAATAAACGGCTATACGAAAAAGCCGGATTTCAAACCTTATAATTATTTAAATATAAGGGTTAAAAAAGGATTAAACCCCGGGAATTGTTCCAATATTCAAAAGTTGAGGTTAAAGTTGGGAGCCAAACTTCCCGAAAAATATGTTCCTTTAAATTTAGATAAGACGAAAATAACAATAAAAATAAAGCGTAAAAACCTATATACCCCGACGACACTGTTAAGGGTATCGGGTTTTCAGCAATTTACGCAGGAGTGGATAGGGGTTAAAGGAGTCAAATCATACCGCAAAGTTCTTAGCTATATAAGGACGCTCGCCGAAAAGAGAAAGGCGCCGGTAGAACATTTTATGGAACTCGGCCGGTGAAATAGGCCGGGTTGCCAAGTTGACATAAAAGTTGTAACAAAAATTTAACATAAACGTCATAAAACCGCAATATTCGTTTGATATAATAATCCATAAATTTTAAAACGCCTATTTTTGATTTTTAAAATATACGGGAAATTTTTGTTATTTAATAACCGAAACCTTATAGGAGGATTTATGTTAAGTAAGAAACGAAGTAATTATCCGATAATCTTTTTACCTATTTTTATTCAAATTATTTTTACATTTTTTGTATTACCTTCCGCATCTGCTTCCGGCAATGACGCTTCGAAAAAACCAGTATATCTTGGTGAAATTTCATCTACCTACTTAAAAAAAATTCTTAGCAAGGAAGAAAAAAAATTAAAAAAGATGGATTTAAAATATACCAAAAGGGAAATTTTTAAATCAACCCAAAGCAAATTGGTTATAAATAAAGACGAACTTAAAGCCTCGTCGCCCGTCGGCGGCGCAACGCAAGCCTTATCCATAATGCCGGGAGTCAGAAGCGAAACATACGGCCCGACCGGAGCGACCAGAGGAAGTTTCAGTATAAACGGGATACAACAAGGATGGGGCGGATTAATAGGAGAAACCGATGACGGGAGCATTGCGGTAACATTTGACGGCGTTCCGATGGGTAATCCCGGCTCAGGTCTATGGTCCACCGCTTTAATGCCGGAGATGTCGCTAATTTCAAGAATCAATGTTATTTACGGTCCCGGAAATCCTGCGGACAGGTGGTATAATGCGCTTGGCGGAACATTAGGTTTTATACCGCTGCAGCCCCCGTTAAAATCCGGAGGTTCCTTAAGCCTGACTTACGGCAGTTTTAACACTAAGAATATAAATTTTAATATAAAAACCGGAATGATTGGCGGTTACTCCGCCGTTCTTGCGGGAGGCATTACAAGTTCAAACAGTTATAGAACAGGTTTCGGGTTTTATAACCCGACTGCCGACTATGCGTATTACGGAAAAGTCGTTAAAGTATTTTCCAATGGAAACATTGGACTCGGCGCGTATATTACGCATTCGCAGGGCTACAGGCCGACCTTTATACCGGCAAGTCCGATATATCCCGGCAACGGAAATCAGGGAGTAACGGTCAATGGTTATTATCCAAACGGAAATAGCATGCCCGGCCCGTATTTTTCCCAGGAGACTTCGGGTTACTATAGTTCATTAGCCTTTGATATATGGAATAAACTTGCCAGGAATCGTATGTATTTAGTCTATTCGCCGATAAACCTCAAGGTTTCAAAATCAGTTTCGTTTCATAATTTAGCATGGTACAGGGAAGGGGAAAGACTCCATTATCACCAAAATGATTTTTCGCAAGGCGCCGGAAATTTGTATGAATATAATAATCCCGAAGACGAAGTTTACGGGGATAAGACGTATTTTGATATAAACGCCCCTCATAACCTGATTAAATTCGGCGGCTGGTTTCTAAAAAGTCATTATATATCGAGAAACGCGTTCTATAATCCTTTTGGAACATATTGTACCGCCCAGCCGAGCGGCACAAGTGAAGTTACGACCATCACAGACCCGTGCGCTTACAGGTATAGCGATTTTTATCAAACCTTTGGATCCGCATTTGTCCAGGATACGCTTCATTTTTTTAAAAAGTTAAAGATAACCCCAGGCTTGAACTTCGTTACTTTTAAAACAAACTTTTACAATAATGCTTCGCAATATTATCCTCAGGCGGTTTTACTAAATCCTTACGGCAACGATGATACAATACCGGGACACAATGGGCCCCAAGCGCCGAATGCTTCGACATACTTTGAAAAACTTGAACCTTCCTTAGGTGTTAATTATAAATTAACTAACAATGCAGCCATTTACGGAAACTACTCCGATGCTTATCAAAATCCCCATTTAGGTGGGGGCGGGGGTCCGTTTCAGCAGATAGGCGCTAACGCCTTAGAACCTGAAAAAAATCAGTATTACACGGCAGGCTTTAAGGTTTTAGTTCCTCACGATGATTTATTAAATAATTTTGTTTTAAATGTAAATTATTATCGTGAGCATTTTTCTAACATGCTATTATCTTATACATTGGCTAACGGAACCTCAACTTACGCCTCCGGTAGTTCTAATTATAACGGTGTAAATTTATATGCGGAAGATAATCCCGTAAGCAATTTGCATCTTTTCACAAATATAAGTTATGAAAAGGCAGTTTATTCGACTTATATTACGGGCGGGGTTAATTATAACGGAGATAATGTTCCGTATGTGCCGGAAGAGACATTTAATTTAGGCGCGTATTATAATCTTTTAATAAATCACATTACTTACTCTCCGAAAATATGGGATATCTATACTGGTAAACAGGATATTATGGATGATGTTACTGGAGCGCCGTCAAGTCAAACAATTCCAAGTTTTAATGTTTTAAACGCTTCGATAAGCGCTAAAATTCCATTTAATAACCGGCAAGCCGGCTTGCCGAAAGCGGCGATCGTTAAACTCACAGTTTTAAACCTGCTAAACCATAAATATAACGAATATGAGTATATCACCGCCGGGGGCTATTTCGGAGGAAATAGCGCAGGGCAGGTTTTGGCATATCCCGGGATGCCGATAGCAACTTATTTAACGATGACGCTAAAGTTTTAATTTTTCCGCCCTCCAAGTCCAAATGGACTTGGAGGATTTTATTTAATATTTATTTAATATAACTGTAATAATTTTGTAACATTCATTTGATACAATAAATTAAAATAAATTAAATTCAAATTATTAATATATATTAATAATCGAAAATTAAAAAATATGGAAAACATTATAAAAGAATTTCCAGATAAAAGTACGAGATTAAAATATTCGTTTATAATTGCCTTAATGCTGGAGATAATGTTTTTGGCCCTTTTTGCTGAGATTTCTCTTATTGCCGAGCATTTCATGAAACCCGCGGCAAAGGTAAAGCCGCTGCTAATATCCGTCGTCAGTCTTCCGCACAAAAAAAGGGTTATAGTTCCGCACAAAAAAAAGGCGGTTCCCGTTAAAAAGATAAAAAAGGTAATATATAAAAAGCCCGTAATAAAAAGGGTTATAAGAAAAGCTCTGGTTGAGAAATCCGTTAATCCGGTTAAGGCTTATCATGTTTCCGTTCCCGTCCCTATGCCTGCGGCGCCCGTTGTGCCTGTTGTGCGCCATCCGGTTGTTGTCCGCCGCGTACATAGAAAAATATCGGTGAGCGTTTTAGATAAGTACTTCGGCGAGATAAAATCAAAAATAGTAAATAATTTAGTTTATCCCATGTATGCGAGAAAAGAAGGTATAGAAGGATATGTAAATGTGTTATTTAAGATTTTAAAAAACGGGGACTTGGTCTTCGAGAAGATTGAAAAGTCGTCGCAGCACGGCACTTTAAACAGGTCCGCCATTAAAACTATAAAAATATCCGCGCCGTTCATGCCGTTTCCAAATGGCATAAATAGAAATTCGCTGACTTTTTTAATAAAAATATATTTTAAACTAAAACGAAGATAAAACAAGGTTACAAAATTAAATCATTTAATTTAATTATTTAAAAAGGCGAGCGGATATTTTCACATCAATATATAAATAAACCTTAATTAAGGAGGATAAAGTAATGGGTATATTTCACAGTTTGGGAGTATTATTAGGCGGCGGTCCGCTTATGTATGTTATGCTGGTATTACTTCTTGTGGCGATCACCATTATTATCGAAAGATTTTATTTTTTGCATAGCGTTATTAAAACAGGCTCGTCTTTTACCGAAGAGATTAAAAGTATTTTAAAAAGCGATAACGGGCTTATAAAGGCAAAAGAATATTGCAACGAACATCCGGGAATTTACTCTTCCCTCCTCTTAGTCGATTTTAACAATCTATGTTTAACTAAAGATGAAAGGGATGAGGTCTTGACGGAAGAGGCTATGAAGCATACAAAAGAGATGGAAAGGTATATATGGATTTTAGACACCTTAATTACTATGGCTCCCCTCTTGGGGCTCCTGGGGACGATAATCGGGATTATGGTTTCGTTTAATGTGATAAGTAAAACTGGAGTATCGCACCCGACGGCCATTACCGGCGGGGTTGCCTTAGCCCTTTTAAATACTGCGGCAGGCCTTATTATTGCAATACTCTGCTTGGGATTTTTTAACTACTTCCAAAATAAAATTGTTTCAATTAAAAAACAAATGGAATTCGTGGTATTGCAATTTGAAAATTTTATTAAAAGGAATGAATTAAAAGATAACAATAGCTTCACTTCAAATGAAAAAAAGTTGCAGTTTGAAAATAAAAAGGTTCATATTGCTGCAAAAGGGTTGGTTTAATACCAAAAAATATAATGCAATTAACCAAAACGCTCGGAAGGGCATGGGCGATATACTATGAAATTATTCAAAGAACAGGAAATCAAAAAAGCAAGAATTGAATTAATACCGATGATCGATACGATGTTTTTTCTTCTTGTGTTTTTTATATTCGTAACCCTTTCGATGGTTCATCAAAAAGGACTAAATGTTAAACTTCCAAGGTCGTCTCAGGGCTCTACGGTGAAATTGCATAACTTTGTGGTTACCCTCAAAAAAGACGGATCTATTTTTTTAAATAAAGAGCGAACGACTCTCCAAAGTCTTCCATTATTATTAAAACAAAGGGTTACAAATAAAAGAGACATTATTATCATTAACGGCGACAGAAAAGTTTATCTAAAAAGGGTTGTTAAAACAATAGATATTATAAAGAAAGACGGGTTCCTGAGAGTTTCCATCGCTGTAAGCCCCTTTAAATAAAGAAAGGCAAAATACTTATTTTATTAAATCAATTAATCAAAAAATCAGACTAACGCGGAATAGCTAACGCTCCCTTTAATTTCTTATAATTTTAAAATCCTTAAAGTTGGATAAGGTTTCCTGCTTGTAAAGTTTTACCTCTTTTACCTTTGAATACGGCGGGCCGACATGAACCGTTGAAATCATTTCTTTTATCCTATCTTCCTCCCCTTCGAAAAAGGCCTCCACGTGCCCGTTATAGGTATTTCTGACATAACCTTTTATACCTATTCTTTCTGCCTCAATCTTGGTAAAATTTCTGAAATTAACCCCTTGGACGATGCCCTTTATCACAACTTTGTACGATTTTACCGCCATCTTTGCTATAAACCGGTATTTTCTCAGTCCGTATGTTTTTTGACGCGGGACAGCCTGTTGATTTTTTCTTCCAGTGTTTTTATTTTTTCCTTTAGTTCCTTAATTTCCGAGCTGCGCGCAACGTCAGCCTTACTTAGAGTTTTCTTTATCGATTCGTCGATCAAAGAGGAAAGTTTAGTTTTGTTTGAATCATAAATCCCCTTCATTTTTTTCGAAAAACTTTGAGCCTCTTTTTTTCCGAAGTTTTGATTAACGATAAACTCATCAAGTATCTTTTGAAGTTTGTCTTCTGTCGTCGAAAGGACCGAACCGATAAATTCGGTAAATTTGTCAAGCGGCGTTTTGGAATTTTCCATATAGAGCCCCTCTTAAATATTAACTTGATATATATAGAAAATATAGTATGTATTGACTATTATATCACTAATATCCGCAAAAGTTCTATTGATTATTATTAATCATATCGAGCCGTTCTATCTTAGCTTCCTTGCCTTTTTTCTTTCTTAAATAATAAAGCTTGGCTCTTCTAACCTTTCCGCTATAAAGAAGCTCAATCTTGTCAATTAAAGGCGAGTTGACTAAAAAGGTTTTTTCCACGCCAACGCCGTAAGAATTTTTTCTAACGGTGAACGACGAACGCAGCCCGCTCCCCTTCCTGGCTATAACAACCCCCTCAAAAACCTGAATCCTTTCCTTATCACCTTCTTTAATCTTTTGATAAACCTTGACTGTGTCGCCAGATTTGAAAACTGGTATCCCGGTTTTTAAGGATAAGCCCTCAATTTTCTCAATGATATTCATTTAAGACCCCTTGTTCTTTATAAGTTTTATTTTCAAATAATCATTCTAATATAAAATTTATGACTTATCAAGGATTTTTTGGTGTGCGGTATGTTTATTTGCCCGAAAAAGAGGGTTTACTGTGTTCAATAGATGAATGGGAATGGAGACGGAAATTTTCAGAAATTGGGTTTATCGGCCGGATAGTTAATCAAATCAGGCCGATTTTCAATGGTTTTTTTTAATGCGTTTTCCAATCTCCAATTGTTAATTAGATTATGGTTTCCGTTCAGCAAAACTTCGGGAACGGTGAGGTTTTTTACAATCCTGGGCTTTGTATATTGCGGATATTCAAGCCCGCCCTTATAATTTTCCGAAAAGCTTTCTTCATTGAGCGATTCAGAATTTCCCAGAAAGTTTTTAATATACCTGCCGAGAGCTTCAATTAAAACAATGGATGCAATTTCTCCGCCGGATAATACGAAATCGCCAATCGATATTTCCAATCCGGATGTCAATTCCGTAATCCTTGCATCTATCCCTTCATATCTACCGCATATTATTATTATATGGTTGTAGGTTGAAATTTCCCTTGCAATTTTTGAGTTAAGGAGTTTTCCAGATGCGGACATTATAATGGTAATTAAATTATTCTTGCCGGATAAGCCGTATCGCCCGCAAGTTTCCTTACATTTTAATTCGTATTTGGTTTTTGCAAATTTGCAGGCTTCTAAAATAGGATAAGCCATTAAAAGTTGCCCCGCCCCCCCGCCATAAATTTTATCGTCAACCCTTTTATGTTTATCTTTGGAAAAATCCCTTGGGTTAATAATACTAATCTCCATAACCCCGTTTTTTATTGCTCTGTTAATTAACCCGGTATTGACGAATGAATTAAAGTACCCGGGCATTATCGAGATTATATCTATTACAATTGTATTTTTAGTCATATTTATTTGAACATTAAATTTTTTATCTACCCCGTTTAGATTTTATAATTTTTTTCATTTTTTACAATAATCCTGCTGCTTTTGTAATCTATTGAGATAATGTTTTCATCCGTCATCGGTATTAAATATGTTTTATCGGTAGATTTTATTTCTATTATGTCAGTATTGCCCTGATAAACCTCTGTGACAGTTCCTATATTTTCATCTTTATGACTATAACAGTTTAAAGCAATCAAATCCGAAATTAAGTATTCATTCTTATTAAGAATTATATCGGCCTTTTTTATAAAAACTTGTTTTTTCTTAAAAATTAAAACATCGCAGGTTGAATGAAAATCGCGGAATTTTATAAGGAAACCTTTATTGACGGGTCTAATGTTTTCGACTTTAAGCCGCTCATAAGCATTGTCTTTTTGAATAAATAAAGGTGCATTTAACGCAAATACCTCGGTGCTTAGATTGTACGGCATAAATAAAAGCTCGCCATGTGTTCCATGTGGTTTAACAAATTCACCGACACTGATATAGTCGTTCATTTCCCTTGTTTTTTCACTAAAGCCATAACCGTATCGCTTGGCTTAGCCCCAAGGCTTACCCATTTGTCAAACCTGTCCTTGTCGACCTTAAATTGATTGGCATTTGAGCATGGATTATATGTTCCCAGTATTTCTATGAATTTTTTTTGAACAGCCTTTTCACCGGAAGCCACTACAATTCTGTAAAATGGTTTTTTGTGAGAACCGGTTCTTGCAAGTCTAATTTTTACCGCCACCTTAAATCTCCTTTGTTTCGTTAAATGTTAAAAGGTTTTAATGATTATTGTTATTAATGCAATTAAATAAAAGATTAAAGATTATTAAACATATTTTTGATACCGCCGATATTTTTCAAATTTTTAAGCGAACCTAATTTCCCGCCCCTAAGCGATTTCATCATTTTTTTAATTTCTTCAAATTTATTTATAAAGATATTAACATCGTTAACCGTCGTGCCGCTGCCGGCGGAAATTCTCTTCCTCCGGCCGCCATTGAGTATCGCGGGATTAAGCCGTTCTTTTTCAGTCATAGAGTTTATAATGGCATTTATTTTTTTAAATTCTTTTTCGGCGGCTTCAGGGTTGAACTTGTCCTTTATTTTGGAAAAACCCGGAATCATTGCGGCAATTTGGGCTATGCCGCCGATTTTTGACATCATTTTAAGCTGTTCGGCGAAATCCTTAACCGTGAAATCATTTTTAGCGAGGGAGTCTTCGATAGATTTGGCGTCCTTTTCGTCAATGGCTTCCCGAGCCTTGTCTATTAAACTCAGGACATCGCCCATGCCCAGTATCCTGTCGGCTATCCTTTCTCCGTAAAAAACCTCAAAATCGCTTAATTTTTCACCAACCCCGATAAACTTTACAGGTTTATTTATGGTTTTTTTAATGGACAGCGCCGCTCCGCCCCTTGAATCACCGTCAACCTTGGTTAAAATAACTCCCGTGATATCAAGCTCCTCATTAAATGTTTTTGCAACGGTAACAGCGCTTTGACCTAGCATGGAGTCGGCGACGAATATAATTTCGTTTGGATTAAATTTATTTTTAAGCAGTTTAAGTTCATTCATAAGCGGCTCATCTATTTCAAGTCTTCCCGCCGTATCTATGATCAATGTGTCGTACGCCCTTTTTGCGGCAATATATATTGCATCTTGCACGATATTTTCAGGAGTTTGGGTAATTACCCCGTTTTTTTCGGGAGTTTCATAAACGGGTATATTAATGCTTGAGCCGATCTTTTTTAATTGAAGGACTGCCGCAGGCCTGTAAACATCGGCAGGAATTAAATAAACGCTGCGCTTCATTTTGTGTAAGTATAATGCAAGCTTACCTGCCGTTGTAGTTTTACCGGAACCCTGAAGCCCGGCAAGCATAATGACGACAGGAGGCTTAGCTTTAATATTAAGGGGCTCACTATTACCCAATAAGCCTGCTATCTCATCCCTTATAATCTTTATTATCTGCTGAGAAGGGGTAAGACTGTCCGTTACCTTTTCGCCTATGGCTTTATTCTTGACGGTTTCAATGAATTCCTTTACGATAAGGTAGTTTACATCGGCCTCCAATAAAGAAAGCCTGACTTCTTTAAGGCTATCCTCGATATTTTTCTCGGATAACTTTCCGTAACCTTTAAGGTTTTTCAATACCCTTTCTAATTTTAAGCTTAGTCCGTCAAACATGGCTATTTATTTATTGTTTTGAATTTTTAAAAATTTTAATTTCGCTAACTAAAACGTAATCAATGCTTTTTATTTATAGCAAGGTTTTTATTCTATTAGTTTTTGAAATTTTTGTCAATATGGCGTGGCAACCTTCAAGTCTTTTGTGTATTTATGTAAATGATCGGCAGGGGGATTTTGCAAGTCTTGAAGTGTTTGAAATTATCCGAAGTTTTTCCTGTAATTAATGGCTTCCGAAAGCGTGTCTTTATCGATATATTCAAGGTCGGAACCTACCGGTATTCCACGCGCTAAGGCAGTTATGTGGACATCATAGGAGGATAATATTTTTTGTATATAAACCATGGTAGCTTCCCCGTTTGAATTTGGATTTAAAGCAAGTATTATCTCTTCGAAGCCGCCGCCTTCCACCCTGCCGACGAGTTCTTTAATCTTGATGTCCGAAGGGGTAATCCCTTCCAAAGGATTTATTAAGCCGTGAAGTACATGGTAAAAACCGTTAAAGTTTCCACTTTTTTCAAACACATAGATTATTTCCGGGTTTTCCACAACACATAATAATTTGGAGTTTCTGGAAGAGTTTTTACATATCGGGCAAAGTTCTTCCCCGCTAAGGTTAAAGCAATGTTTGCAAAGCTTAATATTCTGCTTTGCATCTTTTATGGTATTTGCAAAATGGTATGCAACAGATTCGTTTTGAGACAGGATATAAAATGCAAGCCTTCTTGCGGACCTTTCCCCGATGCCGGGGAGCTTTTTAAAGGCAAAAACAACATCTTTGATATAGTCTGATTGATTAACTGGCATAATTTCTATTTATTTAAAAAAGGCCGGGCAAATTAAGCCCACCGGTTAATTTAGACATTTCATTCGTTACCATATCCTTTGATTTATTTAGGGCTTCGTTAATAGATGCCACTATAAGATCTTGAAGCATTTCGGCATCACCCGGATTAATCACCGCTTTGTCTATTAGTATAGAGATGAGTTCCTGTTTTCCGTTCACTTTTGCCGTAACCATGCCGCCGCCGGAGCTGGACTCGATAATTTTAGAACCGAGTTCTTCCTGTATTTTGAGCATATCTGATTGGAGCTTTTGGGCTTGCTTTAATATTCCCGCCATATTTTTGGGCATTTTAATACTCCTCCAAGTTTTTATTTGTGTAGAATCTTTTTCATTTTATAATTTTTTAAAAAAAATAACAAGACGGCAAGGTATTGTTTGGGTAGTTAGGTATTTTTTGCAATTTCACCTTACTTTCCGGTTTTGTCTATTCTTTCGATATCTTTCCCAAAAATGTTTTTTATACTGTCTATTATTACGGTTGCATCTATTTTTTTAACCTCATTATCTTTGATGCCGCCATCGGTTTGAGTGTTAATTTTTATCCCATTGTTTTTTTGAGCCCATTTTTCATCGATTTCATTAAAGTGGATAAATAATTTGTCCGATTCCGCAAGGGTAGTGTCATCCGGTGCGGTTTTAAGCGGTTTATCCATTTGCGCATTTACTTGAGTGTTAATTTCTGGCGGCGATCCTTGGTATTCCTCTAATTCTCCGGATGCGGGCGCATTTTCTGAAACATGCAATATTTGAGCGCTGCCGCTTAAACTAAATTGGTTAGCTTGGCTTGCAATTTTTGGGCTTTCCGGCTGATTTACCTTAAACGATATAAATTTATTCAGTTTATTTATGAGTTCCGTTACGTTATGTTTCGACGGAATATTTATAAGCCTGAAAAGGGTAAGCTCGAATATTAACGATGGAGATGATATTTTTTGATATTTGATATCCGAGTTAAGCAAGATATCTATCATATCTAAAAGTTCTTCCGGAGGTTTTTGTTCGGCTAAAGGAATCAGGGCATTTATCTCCTCATCCGTCATATCGTTAATTAAATCTTTGTATTTTAATTTAATTATTAAAATATTTCTTATGTAAAAGGCAAGTTGTTTTACCAGCTGTCTTATATCGGCTCCGGAGTCGTATATTTCTTTTGCCAGCTTGACTGAGCCTTCGTAATCTTTTGTAAAAATTGCGCGGGTAAGATTTGATATTGTTGCTTTCAGGGTTAATCCAAGAACGGACGACACATCCTCCTTTATGTCTTTTCCGTAGTGTGATATAATAGTGTCAAAGGTTGAGAGCGAATCTCTCATAGAGCCGTCAGCCAAGGAGGCAATAATTATTAAGTTTTCATCGGTAACGGAGATGCCCTCGGCAACCGAAATTTCTTTCAGTTTGTTATAAATTATATTAGTCGGTATTCTCTTAAAATTAAACCGTTGGCACCTCGATAAAATGGTTTCAGGGACTTTGTGCAATTCGGTTGTCGCGAAGATAAACTTAGCATGGGCAGGAGGCTCCTCTAGCGTCTTTAAAATGGCATTAAAGGCGCTGTTTGAAAGCATATGAACCTCATCTATGATATAAATCTTATATTTAAAGCCTTGAGGCAGGTATATTATATTTTCCTTTAAATCTCTTATTGCATCAACGCCGGTATTTGATGCCCCGTCGATTTCTATAACATCCACCGAGCTGCCGTTTTGAATCTGAACACAGGCCGGACAAATGCCGCACGGATTTACAGTAGGACCGTTTATGCAGTTAATAGATTTTGCAAGTATTCTTGCGATGGACGTTTTACCGACGCCCCTTGTACCGGAAAATATATAGGCGTGAGCAGTTCTGTCATGGATAACGGCATTTTTAAGCGTCTGGACAATAGCATCCTGTCCGACTATTTCATCGAAAATTTTTGGCCTATATTTTCTGGCAAGCACCTGATACATATTATCTTGTCATTATAACACATAATAATACAAATTTTGCAAGTTATGATTGATTTTTATGAAAAAAGTTGCTAAACTTAGTACTCTATGCAAACATGTAAAGGAAGTTTTAATAATTTTAAGGATTTTCCCAAGGATTACGACTACTTGACAGTTGAAAAAAGGATAGCGCAATATTGGGAAGATAATAATATATATAGTTTTGATTTCGCTGGCGGCGCAAAGGAGATTTTTTCGGTTGATACTCCGCCGCCTTATGTTTCATCGGCCCATCTGCATGTCGGGCATGTAATGAGTTATTCCCAGGCCGAATTTATCGTCCGTTATAAAAGAATGAAGGGATTCAACGTTTTTTATCCTATGGGTTTTGACGATAACGGCCTCCCGACGGAGCGCTATGTCGAAAAAAAGTACAAAATAAACAAGTCGAAGATAACAAGGGAAGAGTTTATAGATTTATGTTTAAAAGAAACGAAGATAGGCATCGCGACGTATAAATCCCTGTGGAAATCCGCTGGAATAAGCGTAGATTACGGGTTGTCGTACTCCACAATAGATGAGAGGTGCAGGAAGACATCCCAAAAGTCATTTATCGACCTTTATAATAAAAAGTTAATAGAAAGAAGGAATGAGCCTATTTTATGGTGTCCTCAGTGCAGAACCTCCCTTGCGCAGGCGGATATTACCATAGAAGAATTGAACGGCATTTTATACGACATAGAATTTAAATCATTGTCGGGACAGGGCATTATAATCTCAACGACCCGTCCTGAATTACTGGGAGCATGTGTTGCAGTGTATGCCAACCCTCTTGACGATAGATACGGGTTTTTAGCCGGACAAAGCGTCAGGACCCCGCTATATAATAAAGATGTTCCGGTTAAATACGATGAAACCGTAGATATGAATTATGGAACGGGCCTGATGATGGTATGCACCTGGGGTGACGCTGAAGATGTTAGAAAATGGAAGGAGCATAAGCTTGACACATCTATAATAATAGATAAATCCGGAAAATTAAACGAGGCGTCAGGTATTTATAGCGGATTAAATGTAAAGGATGCAAAAAGGGCGGCGGTGGACGATCTTAGAAAATTATCGCTTATAAGGGGAGAAAAGCCGCTTTTGCATAATGTAGGCGTCCATGATAGGTGTGAAACGCCCGTCGAATTCATTCGTGAGCTTCAATGGTTTATAAGAATTTTGGATAATAAAAATAAATTTTTAGAGGCTTCTGATAAAATAAAATGGTATCCCGATTTTATGAAACCAAGATATGATGAATGGGTTAATAATTTGAAATGGGACTGGAACATATCAAGGCAAAGATTTTATGGCGTACCTTTTCCCGTCTGGTATTGCGTAAAATGCGGCGAAGTAATCCTTGCAAGGGAGGATGAGCTGCCCGTGGACCCAGCCGTGACGCATCCTAGTTTTATCTCCTGCCCTAAATGCGGGGGGAAAGAATTGAAACCGGAGATGGATGTCATGGACACATGGATGACATCGTCTATGACCCCGTTAATTAATGCCTCATGGGCATACGATACCGGTGCCGCCAATAAAAAAGAGGCTTTAAATAGAATTTATCCGATGGGGTTGCGACCTCAAGCTCAGGAAATTATTAGAACTTGGCTATTTTATACCATAGTAAAATCTATTTATCATACGGGTAATATTCCGTTTAAAAATGTCATGATAAGCGGCTGGGGGCTTGATAAAAACGGCAAAAAGATGTCTAAAAGCTTAGGTAATTTCGTAAGCCCCGAAGAAATAATAAATAAATATTCTGCCGATGCCTTAAGGTACTGGGCTTCAAAGGCAAATCTGGGGCAAGATTTAAGGTTTAGCGAGGAAGACGTTATAAACGGCAGAAGGCTTCTAATTAAATTATGGAATGCGGCAAGATTTTTAATTACAAATATAGACGAAGGATTTGATCCCCATGAGCAAGATATATCTGCGCTTGAATTGGGCGAAGTAGATAAATGGGTCATCACGGAATTCGAAAACACTTTGAATATATGCGGAAACTATATGGAATCTTATGAATACTCCTTAAGTTTAAAGGCAATGGTCGGGTTTTTTTATAATATATATTGCGATAATTACCTCGAGATCATAAAAAACGTCTTTTGGGATGAGGATGAAGAAAATTTTGACCGGAAGAATAGGGCTTTGAATGTTATGTATTTTGTTTCATTTAATATGATAAAAATATTTGCTCCATTTTTCCCGTTTATTACGGAAGAACTATATCTATCGTTTTATAAAAATTTTGAAAAGAATAGCAGCATCCATTTGACGGATTGGCCTGACTACAGAAAAGAACTTACCTCCCAATCTTCCGTAAAAATCATCAAAATTTTATTGAATATTCTTGAAGCTTCAAGAAAATTAAGGACAAGTTTAAATCTTCATCAAAACCACACGATTGACAAACTTTTGATTAAAACATTAAATAACGACTATATTAATATTCTAAACAGCGTAAGCAATGATATCAAATCGGCTGTCAGAACAAAAAGAATTGTATTTTCCGATGAAGCGGATTTTAAAACGGCGGACGATAACCTGTTTATAAAGATAGCAAAATGAGCATTGACTTTTTAGCGTTTTATTAATAATATAGCATATATTTTTTAAATGGATCGGCTTTATCTTATCGCTAATCCGCTAACATGTAATTTATATAAAATTTATATTTATATAAAAATAAAAGGAGATTTATATGGCAAATCCAAAGAAAAGACACTCAAAATGCAGAAGGGATAAAAGAAGAACTCACGACAGCCTTGTGCCGGCTAATTATTCAAAATGCCCAAATTGCGGAGAGCCTTTGCTTCCACACAGAATGTGCGCTAATTGCAAAACTTATAAGGGAAGGGTTATAATTGCGTTGGCTGAATCAAAAGCTTGATTATATTCAAGGGTTAACGGGTATTAAAATTTTATCGGCAAGCGGAGAAATTATAAATGATTAAAATAGCTCTGGACGGTTTTGGTTCGGATAGGGCGCCGGAACCGGAGGTTTTAGGAGCAATGGCCGCTGTAGGTTTAGACGAGGGGTTAGAGATAATACTCACGGGAGATAAGGCTATATTAGAAAACACTTTTAAAAAAAACGGACATATGTTATCCAGAATTCGGATAAAACATGCCCCGGAGCGAATCACAATGAAAGATTCCCCTTCTTCCATTGTAAGGAATAAAAAAAATTCCTCCTTGCGCATTGCTTACGAACTTGTTAAAAATAAGGAGGCGGATGCCGTTATCAGCGCCGGTAACAGCGGGGCATCTTTGGCCATAGCAATGTTTGTTTTTAAACGCATTAAAGGTATAGATAGACCGGCAATAGCTACAATTATGCCGGCAATAGGCGGTTATACCGTTTTGATAGACGCAGGCGCAAATGTTGATGTCAAACCTTACCATCTTGCCCAATTTGCGATAATGGGTGCCGAATATGCCGCTTTTATGAAGGATATAAAAAATCCGAAGATCGGCATACTAAGCAACGGGGAAGAGGAATCCAAAGGTAACGAGCTTACAAGGGAGGCTTACAAGCTCATAAAAAACACAGACTTGAATTTTTATGGGTATGTCGAAGGCAGGGAGATATTTAACGGAAAGGTCGATGTCGTGGTTTGCGACGGATTTACAGGCAATATTATTTTAAAAGCATCTGAGACATTGGCCGAAACAATATTTAACCTGCTAAGAGATGAAATAAATAAAAGTCCCATAGCTAAATTTGGTTTTTTTCTGGCTGGAAAATCATTAAAAAATTTTAAAAAACTTGTTGACCACAATGAGTACGGCGGAGCGCCGCTTCTTGGAGTTAACGGCGCAGCGTTTATTGCCCATGGCGGCGCAAGCTCAAAAGCAATAACAAGCGCTATTTCTGTTGCAAAACATTTTGTCGAAAGGGGGATAAATTTAAATATAAGCCATAAAATAGAAGCTAATACGGAAATAGGTTATTTATCTTAGGTAAAGTAAATTTTTAATGGTTAAGGTTTGAAAAATTGATATATTCTCAGATTACAGGGATTGCTTCGTATGTTCCGGAGAAAGTGCTTACCAATAAGGAACTTTGCGGTCTTGTCGATACATCGGACGAATGGATTACTTCAAGAACCGGCATAAAAGAAAGGCGGGTTGCCGAAGACAGCTTAACGACATCGGATATAGCCGCCAATGCCTCAAAGCAGGCGATTAAGCGATCAGGGGTGAGTCCGGCAGACATAGAACTTATTATAGTCGGGACAATTACGCCCGATATGGTATTTCCATCTACAGCCTGCATTGTCCAAGAAAAGCTGGGATTGAAAAATGCAGCGGCTTTTGATGTAAGTGCAGGGTGCAGCGGCTTTATTTATTCTTTAGCTATTGCCGATAGCTTTATTAAATCGGGAAGATATAAAAATGCATTAGTTATCGGTGCTGACGTACTTTCAAGAATTACTGATTATACAGATAGGTCAACCTGCGTATTATTTGGCGATGGCGGGGGAGCCGTAGTGTTATCCGCAAATATTAAAAATGCAAGGGGCATTCTATCGACCCACATCATTCCGAGGGGGGGGCACGATAACCTCCTTAAACTTCCTGCCGGAGGTTCTTTGATGCCCGCGACCGCCCAAACGGTTAATAATCTCGATCATTATATAAAAATGAAGGGTTCCGAGCTTTTTAAATACGCGGTAAAATACCTTAAAGATGTCGCTGAAGAGGCCGTTAAATTTAATAACCTGAAGCCTGAAGATATTGACCTGTTTGTTCCTCATCAGGCAAACATCAGGATAATAGAAGCTACCGCAAAAAAGTTGGGTTTTCCAATGGAAAGGGTTTTTGTTAATGTAGAACGGTATGGAAATACCTCAAGCGGTTCAATCCCCATTGCTCTCGATGAGGCGTATGCTTCCGGCCGCATAAAGGAAGGGGATCTGATATTAATCGATGCTATCGGCGCAGGACTCACATGGGCATCTTCGGTCATAAAATGGTAAAGCTATTAGTTGATTATATTATAGCAGCATGGCGGTGAAAGAATAGAGTGATAAAATCTCCCATATGTGATAAACTTAGGATAAAATATCCGATTTTTCAGGGTGGAATGGCATGGGCGTCGGATTATGCCCTTGCAAGTGCCGTTTCAAATGCAGGAGGTTTGGGTATAATAGGGGCGGGCCAGATGCCGCCGGAGCTTCTTGTTAAAGAAATTAGGCAAGCGAAGGAAAACACCGATAAGCCCTTTGGCGTAAATCTTATACTTTATATAGATTATATAGATGAGTTAGTGGATGCCGTTATACAGGAGGGTGTTCCCGTTGTAACAACGGGTGCCGGCAATGCGGGGCCTTACATAAAAAAATTTCATAATGCCGGCATAAAGGTAATCCCCGTTGTTCCATCGACAGCCTTAGGCAAAAGAATGGAAAGGGCAGGAGCGGATGCCTTAATTGCCGAAGGTACGGAATCAGGAGGACATATCGGGGAACTCACCACTATGGTAATTGTCCCGCAAGTAGTAGATAGTGTTAATATTCCTGTTATAGCGGCAGGCGGTATTGCGGATTACAGAGGGTTTGTTGCCGCTTTATGTTTGGGCGCAAGCGGCATTCAGATGGGAACGCGATTTCTTGCAACCAAAGAATGCCGCGTGCACCAAAACTGGAAAAATATGGTAATAAAGGCATCCGATAGGGATACGGTAGTTACCGGAAGGCCGACAGGACATCCCGTCAGGGTGCTAAAAAACAGGCTTGCGAAAATGTTTCTCGAATTGGAAGAAAAATGTTCACCGAATGCCGAGTATGAAAAATTGGGGACTGGCAAGTTAAAAGCTGCGTCCGTTGACGGGGATATTGAGATGGGTTCCTTAATGAGCGGTCAGATCGCCGGACTCATAAAAGAGGAAAAAACCGTAAAAGAAGTTATAGAAGAAATAGTTTTCCAGGCGGAGGATTTCATTAATAATATGTCTAAATTTATAAAAGGCTAAATGGAAAAAAAAAGTAAACTCGAACATTGC
>JAMCUF010000036.1 GCA_023381755.1 Deltaproteobacteria bacterium | reverse complement strand
TACGGAGGTTCGAATCCTCCCCTCTCCACCATTCGTTAATGCATATTTACCATATTTACATTATTACATATTCATATTAAATAAAACGTATTAGGTTTATTATATTTTTATCGTATTGTAAATTATAAAAAAGAGGGTTTTCATTGCGGGAATAGCTCAGTTGGCTAGAGCGTCAGCCTTCCAAGCTGAGGGTCGCGGGTTCGAATCCCGTTTCCCGCTCCATGCTCGATCAATGCCCATGTAGCTCAGTGGTGGAGCACTTCCTTGGTAAGGAAGAGGCCATCGGTTCAATCCCGATCATGGGCTCCATGAAATGATAATAATAAAATTTTTACAGGAGGATTGAATGTCCAAAGAGAAATTTGACAGGTCAAAACCGCATGTCAACATAGGTACGATAGGCCATGTTGATCATGGCAAGACTACTTTAACGGCTGCCATTACAAAGGTTCTCGCTAGAAAGGGCCAGGCTTCATTTAAATCATATGATCAGATTGATAATGCACCCGAAGAAAAGGAAAGGGGTATTACGATTGCCACATCCCATGTCGAATACTCTACCGATAAAAGGCACTATGCCCATGTCGATTGCCCGGGTCATGCAGACTATGTCAAGAATATGATTACCGGTGCAGCCCAGATGGATGGGGCAATACTTGTAGTTTCGGCGGCTGACGGCCCTATGCCGCAGACGAGAGAGCATATACTTTTGGCCCGCCAGGTCGGTGTCCCGTATATAGTTGTATTTTTGAATAAGGTTGATATGGTGGACGACCCGGAACTCCTTGAGCTTGTCGAACTTGAAGTAAGAGAGCTATTAACCTCTTATAACTTCCCGGGAGACTCTGTTCCCGTCATAAAGGGTTCAGCCCTGAAAGCCCTTGAAGCGGAGTCCGATAACGAATGGACGCAGAAAATAACCGACCTTATGAATGCCGTCGATGAATATATTCCCCTTCCCAAAAGGGATATCGATAAGCCTTTCCTTATGCCGGTCGAGGATGTATTTTCCATATCGGGAAGGGGGACTGTCGCAACAGGCAGGGTAGAAAGGGGCATAGTCAAGGTTGGAGATGAAATTGAACTCGTCGGAATAATTCCAACGTCCAAGACTACCGTAACAGGCGTGGAAATGTTCAGGAAGCTCTTGGACGAAGGCCAGGCAGGCGACAACATAGGTGTTCTTTTAAGAGGCAAAAAGCGTGAAGAGGTCGAAAGGGGCATGGTCCTGGCCAAACCGGGCTCGATAACCCCCCATAAGAGGCTTAAGGTAGAGGCATACATACTGACCAAAGAAGAAGGGGGGCGCCATACCCCGTTCTTTAACGGCTACCGTCCCCAGTTCTATTTCAGGACTACCGACGTTACCGGGGTCTGTACGCTGCCTGAGGGTGTCGAAATGGTAATGCCCGGAGATAATGTTTCGATGAGCGTTGAGCTTATTACCCCGATAGCTGCCGAAAAGGAACTCCGGTTTGCTATTAGGGAGGGAGGGCACACTGTGGGTGCCGGAGTTATAACCGAGGTTATAGAGTAAGTAAAATAGAAAAGGGGTAATATAAAATAATGAGAGAGATAATAACGCTTGCATGCGGCGAATGCAGGCAGAGAAATTATACAACCACTAAAAATAAAAAACTTGCCGCTGAAAAATTAACTTTAAAAAAGTATTGCAAATTTTGCAAGACCCATACTCTGCATAAGGAAACAAAATAATAATAGGTTTTTATTTAATAGGCCAGTAGCTCTAACGGCTAGAGCGTCGGACTCCAAATCCGAGGGTTGGGGGTTCAAGTCCCTCCTGGCCTGCCATTATTAATACAAAATGAGAGAAAATACTATTTTAGGATATGTAAAAATGGTAAGTAACCCTGCTTTGGAGTTTATAAAAAAAATAAAGCAATATTTATATGAAGTAAAATCGGAACTAAACAAAATTATATGGCCGGAGAGAGACAAAGCTACAAAGACTACGTATGTTGTCGTTATTTTTATAATACTTGTCACCGCTTTTCTTGGCCTTATCGATATGCTTTTTGCTAAAGTTTTTTCCTATTTTTTTCATATATAAAATATGGTTTAAATCTTATGAATTTATAAAAATAATTGAATTAAAATAACATTCAAATTTTGTGGAGGAAAAAAGTTTTAAGATATAAAAATGATAGAGAATGAAAAGTCAGCCGAAAGTCCTGCCGCAGAGTCTATTAATGCCGATGGTGTTAATGCAAATATCAATAACAATGAAGGGATCCAGAAAAAATGGTATGTCATTCATACATACTCAGGCTTCGAAGACCATGTGAAGCTCACTCTTGAAGAGAGAATAGCCTCAAGCGGATTCAAAAAGTATTTTGGAGATATTATTATCCCAAAGGAAGATGTTATAGAAAAAAATATAAAAGGCGGGAAAAAAAAGGTTAAAAGAAAGTTTTTTCCCGGTTACATTTTTATTAATATGAACGTAAATACCGATTCATGGCATTTACTTAAGGGAACCCCTAAGGTTACCGGGTTTGTCGGAGATCAATTAAATCCTACGGCCGTTGATGAATCAGAGATGGGAAAGATTATAGCCCAAATCACCGAAGGAATTAAAAGGCCAAAGGCTAAAATTGAATTTTCTAAGGGTGATAACGTTAAAATTACAGAGGGGCCATTCTCCGGTTTTAACGGAATAATAGATGATATAAAGCTTGATAAGAGCAAGATAGAGGTTCTTGTTTCCATTTTTGGCAGAGCTACCCCGGTAGAATTGGATTTTACGCAGGTTGAGAGAAATTAGATAGTGTTAGCCAATATATGACAATTATTATTTTACAGGACAATTATCAATAATTATACATATCAGGATTAAATAACAGGGGAAACATATTATGGCTGTAAAGAAAGTTCAAGCTTTGGTTAAATTGCAAATTGTGGGCGGTAAGGCTAATCCTGCCCCTCCGGTCGGGCCTGCATTAGGTCAGCATGGTGTTAATATAATGGAATTTTGCAAACAGTTTAATGAGCGGACAAAATCTCAGGAAGGCACTGTAATACCTGTTGTTCTGACTATATATGCGGATAGATCGTTTGATTTTATCTTAAAAACACCGCCTGCCTCCATTTTACTGAAACAGGCGGCCGGAATAGAAAAGGGGTCGAACCAGCCGAATAAAAATAAGGTTGCAACCTTAGGTAGAACCGAGCTAAGAGAAATTGCAAAAACTAAAATGCGTGATCTTAATGCAAATGATATTGAACAAGCTGTTAAAACTATTGAAGGAACAGCCAGAAGCATGGGCATAGATATCATAGATTAAAAGGGGGATATGTCAAAATGGCACGGAGAGGGAAAAACTATTTTTCCCCCTTAAAAACATTGAATACGGATAAAAATAAAAGTTATGCGATAGATGAAGCGTTAGATTCTATTATAGATTTACATTATGTAAAATTTGATGAATCTGTTGATATTGCGATAAATCTTGGCATAGATGTAAAGAAAAATGATCAGCAGGTCAGGGGAGCGGTGCTTTTACCGCACGGAACGGGGAAAGAGGTTAAAATTCTTGTTTTTGCAAAGGGGGAAAAGGAGCGGGAGGCATTAACAGCCGGAGCAGATTATGTTGGCCAGGAAGACATGATAACTAAGGTGCAGCAAGGATTCATGGATTTTAATAGGGTCGTTGCAACCCCTGATATGATGGCAAGCATTGGTAAACTTGGTAAAATATTAGGCCCAAGGGGTTTAATGCCGAACTCTAAGGTCGGGACTGTTACTTTCGAGATAGGAAAGGTTGTGAAAGAGCTTAAAGAGGGTAAAATAGAGTTCAAAGCCGAAAAAAACGGTATTATACATGCATCATTAGGAAAAATTTCGTTTGGACCATTAAAGCTTAAAGATAATTGCATGGCTCTCATTGAAATGGTAAACAGGTTAAAGCCGGCTTCCAGCAAAGGGGTGTATATAAAAAGGATTTCTTTGTCATCAACTATGGGCATCGGAATTAATTTAGATATTATTAAGCTTAGAAACGAAGCAATGTAATAAACCATATAATAAATTATTTTACATTTGTCAATGACGGCAGGTTTATAAATCCTGCCATAGACAAAAGGGCGTTATCAACCGGATTTTCTTTTAAATTGCTCCCATATTGTTATATTGACAAAGCCTGCGAGAGAAAATTTAAAAGAAAGGAGGGGAGAAAAAAGTTGAAAAAAGAGAAAAAAAATCAAGAGATTGAATTCTTTAAGCAGAATCTTAGTAACAATAAAGGTATTTTTATAAGTAAATACCAAGGGCTTAATGTTGAAAAATTCGGTCTTTTAAGGAAAGAGATGCGGAGCCACGGCGCCATTCTTAGAGTATTTAAGAATACTTTAAGCCGGAGGGCATTTAAGCAAACATATGCGGAAGCTATTTCCGGCTATCTTGAAGGACCTAATTTCCTGATCTTTACAAATGACCCGATGGCAAGTTCGAGGGCGCTTCTGAAGTTTGCACAAGAAAACCCCGATAATATTGAGGTTAAAGCAGGATATTATCAGACGGTATTGGACAAGAGCGGAGTTGCTACTCTTGCCACTTTGCCTTCCAAGGATATTTTAATATCAAGATTTATTTCCGTCATAAAATACCAGGAAGTACGCCTTGTCGTCGCCCTTAGAGCGCCTGTCGTAAACTTAATGAGAATTCTTCAAGCTGTGGAAGCTAAAAAATCCGCATCATAAATTTAATTTATTCTATTATAAATATGGATAATTTTTTATTTAATTTTAAACTTATATTTTAAATATTGGAGGAAAAATAATGGCTATAACTAAAGATGACGTATTAAGCTACATTGAAAATGTTTCTGTAATCGAATTAAATGACCTTATTAAAGCAATAGAAGAAAAGTTTGGGGTTAATGCCGGCCAATTTGCGATGGTTGCTCCATCCGGTGGGGTGAAAGCTGAAGCGGTCCCTGTTCAGGAGGAAGAAAAAACCGAATTCGATGTTATTTTAGATAACGCCGGTGCAAATAAAATTCAGGTTATTAAAGTTGTAAGAGAGCTGACAAGTTTAGGATTAAAAGAGGCTAAAGATCTCGTTGACGGTGTCCCGAAGCCTTTAAAAACCGCTATTGGCAAGGAAGAAGCCAATAAAATAAAGACAAAGCTCGAGGAAGTCGGCGCAAAAGTAGAGGTTAAATAAATAAAATATATTATATTTAAGTAAGCGTGGAAGGGAGTTTAAATTATAAATGGCAAAAACAAAATTGCAATTTAATTTAGAGGGTGGTGTTCCCATAATTTTAAGAAAGGATTTTTCCAAGATTAAAAGGGTTATAAATACCCCCAATCTTCTTGAAGTTCAAAGAAAATCCTACGAGAGATTTCTGCAAAAGGGCATACCTCAAGGTAAAAGAGCTAATAACGGCCTTCAGGGGGTTTTTAGATCGGTTTTTCCTATAGAAGGATTGAATAAAAATTTTTCTTTGGAATTTACGAGTTATACTATTGAAGAATCAAAATATAGCGTTTTTGAATGTAAGCAGAAGGGGTTGACTTACAGCGCATCACTGAAGGTCCTTTTTGATCTTGTAACCTTCGAACCAAATGTCGATTTGGATGGAAAAAGCATCCAAAGAGAAATTAAAGACATTAAAGAACAAGAAGTATATTTTGGCGAAATACCGTTAATGACTCAAAACGGTTCCTTCATTATAAACGGCATCGAACGAGTAATTGTAAGTCAATTACAAAGGTCCCCCGGAGTTTTTTACGACAATGACAAGA
>JAMCUF010000040.1 GCA_023381755.1 Deltaproteobacteria bacterium | reverse complement strand
CGATCTATCGGAATTAAAATTTTATAATAATAGCCTGTTCCAAGCTCATGTTTAACTATTAACGGCAAACTGAAAAAGAAAACCGTCATAAAAAAGGATAACAAGAAACCTTGCATCCCCAGATTTGCTAATGTTTTATTTTTAAAGACCTTTATGATGTCTTTAAGGGTGATCTCTATTTCCCTAAGCATTTCTTTGCTCTTGGGTTCTTCCACCCAAACAAGTATCAAAAAGGCTGAAAATATGCCTAATATACCCGAAAAATAAAATAAAAAAGGGTATCCCAGATAATACGACAAAAATGGTCCAAAAACGATGCCGACAACGAAGCTGAGTCCTACCGGCATACCCAAATATGCCAACGCTTTCGCTCTGTCGTTTTCGGAAACGGTATCGGACACCAAAGCAAAGGCAACCGAGCTTTCCGCCGCAACCCCTTGCAAAAACCTCAGGGAGATTAGTTCATAGATATTAGAAGTAAACCCAATTATAAATGTTAAGACGCCGAATAACAGCATTCCCGCGAACAATATATTTTTCCTTCCCAATTTATCGGAGATAAAACCAAACGGTATCTGAAATATCGCCCTCGATAAGCCGTAAATACCGAATGCTATTCCGACTAAGATAAGGTCTGCCGTAAACTTTTCTGCAAAAAGCGTAAAAACAGGCAACACAAGAAATACCGCCAGCATCCTTAAACCGACGACGAAACTCATTGCCATAATAGTTTTTTTTTGCGTCTTGTCAAAAGCCATACCGCATCCATAAGATATTTAAACTATCTTAACCGTAAATCACTTCCCTGCCCGAATATGACGGGATTGGTAACTTCTTACAGCCCTTAGAAAATCTATTTCTCTGAACTCTGGCCAGTAGGCATCGCAAAAATAAAACTCGCTATAGGCGCTTTGCCACAAAAGAAATCCGGAAAGCCTAACCTCCCCGCTTGTCCTTATAATTAAATCGGGATCGGAAGAATCTTTTGCATAAAGATATTTAGATATATTTTCGGCGGTAATGATATCGGATAAATAATCATAATCTTCTGGATTAGAAGCACGGTTATTTAAACCGAAACCATTTTGATTTAAATCTTCGTTAATTTTACATTTATTTATTTCTAAAATATTTTTTGTATGATTTAACCTTAAAACATCCAAAATATTAATATTGTCGGAAATAAACCTTACGAAGGCATCGCATATCTCCTGCCTTCCCCCGTACCCCAAAGCGATGTAAAGTTTAAGATTGGAGTAATTTTTGGTTTTTTCCTCTAACTCATTTATCACGGCTATCAGGTCATTCGAGAGAAGCTCCCTCTTCCCGATAACGGAAACCCTTATTTTATTTTCATTGATAAATTTTGAATCTATATAGCGCTCAAGTTGAGACTTTATAATATTGAATAAATAATCTATCTCGGATTTGTTCCTTTTAAAATTATCCGTGGAAAACGCCCATACCGTTACAATTTTAATGCCAAGCTCGATACACCAGGATAAAACCTCGTCTAATTTATCCGCCCCTTTTTTATGCCCGATCGATTTATTTTTAAGCCCGTATTTTTCCGCATATCTTCTGTTTCCGTCAAGAATAATCCCTATATGCCCGGGAATCTTCTTACGCGAGATATCCCTTTTAAGCCTTTTTTCATAGTAATAATATATTAATTTTTTTACGAAAGTCATTATTTCCTTATGTTATAATAGGGATATTAATTATTTAAGTCTTTAATATTGAATAAATATTCCATATTCCTTTTAGTTATATCATATTTTAATAAATTTTTAAAAATTAATGCCCTATATTAAATTAAAGAATATTAAAATTTTTTACATGCTGCATAAATCTTTCAGCAAGGGTGAAACCAGGGCCGTTATTCTAATTCATGGCGCTGGCGGCAACCACCTTTCAATGCTTTCCCTATTTGATTATATAAAAAAACATTACGGCAAAAATTTTAATATTTTGGTTTTAGACCTGCCTTCTCATTTTAGGTCAATATCCGAAAATAACCGGTTAAATATAAGTACAGGCAATATTCCTGTAAATAAAGGGATTGAATATTATGCTAAAACCGTGGAAGAAATCATACTAAAGCTATTTAATAAAAATGCCGGATTTATTTTAATCGGTCACTCGATGGGGGCGCAGATTTGCATTAAATACGCTTCTTTATT
This sequence comes from Deltaproteobacteria bacterium, assembly GCA_023381755.1. Classification (GTDB taxonomy): domain Bacteria; phylum SZUA-79; class SZUA-79; order Acidulodesulfobacterales; family Acidulodesulfobacteraceae; genus Acidulodesulfobacterium. Next base: position 3,883 of record JAMCUF010000040.1, on the reverse strand, counting down.
CCCCCGCAAGACAAAAAAGGTTATGTTAATAGCCGGATGCCATAATACTTATATAATGGACAGCTTTATAAAAAGTTTGGAAAATTCCTTCGATGCAACAATTATGATTTTCTTGAAAGACGCCTATGCCACTTTCGATAAAAACATTTTAAAAAATGCCATGGATGATATAAAAAGAACACCGCCCCAAATAGTGATAAACGATTTTAAATATGCAAAATATTTTAATGAAGATTTTAAACGTGACATTGGCAATATTAACCGGCACAAAATCTTCTTTGATTTGGTATATTCAAAAAAAGACCGCGTCGTAGAAGAAGAATGTGTGAAAGAACTTTATGAAAAACTTAAAAATGCTAAACTTAACGAAATAGGGTCAAAAAACCATATAGGATTATTATTTAAAAATTTTGAATTGGAAAAAGAAATCGATAAATTTTTATTGACATAATGCTCTTTAAAGTTATAAACTTAAAAGTTGAATTTTAATCCGGCCAGGATTTTTTTGATTTATATATTATGATTATTATCATGAAGTTGGAGAAATTTTGGAAATAACTGCGGAAAACAAAAAAGATGCGCACAGAACATTATGCGAAGAAATTACCGGACAGGATGCGGGGGAAGAATTTACCCTCAAAGGCTGGGTCATGCGTTATAGGGACCATGGCGGGTTGATATTTATAGATTTAAGGGACTATTCGGGGGTAATGCAAATAGTATTTGATGAAAATATTAAAGGTGAATCATTTAAAACCGCAAAAAAGTTAAAAAACGAATATGTCGTATCCGTTACCGGCACGGTAAGAAACAGACCCGGCGGAACGGAAAACTTCCATCTAAAAACAGGAAAAATAGAAGTTTTGGCAAACGCCGTTCAAATTATTAACACCTGTGAAACCCTGCCGTTCCAAATTGATGAAGAAGCCGAAGTAAATGAATTTACGCGGCTTAAATACAGGTACTTAGATTTAAGGAGTAAAAGGCTGAAGGATAATTTAATATTCAGGTCAAATTTTACTTTTTTAATAAGAGAATTTTTAAATAAAAGGGGATTTTTTGACATAGAAACGCCTTTTTTAACCAAAAGCACACCCGAAGGTTCCAGAGACTTCTTAGTTCCGTCAAGGTTAAATCACGGGCATTTTTTTGCCCTTCCCCAATCCCCGCAGCTATTTAAACAAATCCTTATGGTTAGCGGTTTTGAAAGGTACTACCAGATTGTCAGATGTTTCAGGGACGAAGATTTGAGGGCCGACAGGCAACCGGAATTTACCCAATTAGATATAGAAATGTCATTCGTGGATATGGAAGATATTATCTCTATTGCTGAAGAATTGTTTGCGTCAATATTTGAAAAACTGCTTAATATAACATTAGACCGGCCATTTAAAATATTAGATTATGAAGAGGCTATGGATAAATACGGGAGCGATAAGCCGGATACAAGATTTGGATTGATATTGACCGATTTAACGGATATTTTTGCAAACTCGCAACTAAATATATTTCGGGACAATATTTCAAAGGGGGGGGCTATCAAAGCGGTATGTTTGCGAAACGGCGGCAGCCTGCTTTCGAGAAAAGATATAGACGGCCTTTTAACGGCAACAAAGGATTTTGGCGCCAAGGGCCTTGCATGGACCAGGGTCGGACAGGACAATCAGGTTTCAACAAACGGCAAAATAGCGGTTGTCCCCACATTGGAAGGCGGAATCGCAAAATTTATTGCCCCTGAAGAAAAAAACGCAATAATGGAAAGGCTCGGCGCAAAAAACGGGGATATAATCTTTTATCAAGCCGATACAAGAAAAACTGCGAATGCGGTTCTTGGAAAACTAAGGCTTTATCTGGCAAAAAAATTTAATCTTATTCCTGCCGGTAAATTCGACTTCTTGTGGGTAGTAAACTTTCCTTTATTCGAATATTCCGAAGAAGAAAAAAGGCTTGTTTCTGTCCATCATCCTTTTACTTCTCCCTCTGAAAAAGACTTAAATATCCTTGAATTAGAACCTCTTTCCGTTAAATCAGATAGCTATGACCTTGTTTTTAACGGCGAGGAAATCGGGGGAGGAAGCATAAGGATTCACAACCCTTCACTCCAGGAGAAAATCTTTAAAATTCTTTCCATATCGCCTGAAAATGCAAGGCTTAAATTCGGTTTTTTACTTGATGCCTTAAGTTTTGGAGCGCCGCCCCACGGCGGCATAGCGTTTGGCATAGACAGAATATTAATGCTTCTTAGAAATGAAAGCTCTATAAGAGATGTAATAGCTTTTCCAAAAACGCAAAAAGCCTATTGTCCGTTGTCCGATGCCCCTTCCCCGGTTGATGATGCCCAGCTCAAAGAACTCGGGATAAGGTTATATGATGCAACTCATAAAAATATAGAATATTAATTTAATTAACAAAATAGGAGGATACTAAATTGAATAATGGTTCAACATTTCCTCACCCATATTTTTCTTCTCATCCAAATTGGAAATGGTTTATATTATCCACGGTTTTGGTCGGCGCAACGATGTCGGCTTTAGATGTAAGCATAGTCAACGTTGCCATGCCGACTATGGAGCATAGCTTTGTTGTCCCAATGTCCGTGATAGAATGGGTTGCAATGGCTTATATGTTAACATTGACCATTTTTCTGCCTCTCTTTGGCAGGCTTGCCGATATGTTTGGACGAACTAAGATGTATAGTATAGGCTTTATTGTTTTCACCGTCGGATCCGCCCTTTGCGGCATAGCTCCAAGCGCTGATTTTATAATATTTTCCCGCGTGCTTCAAGCGATTGGAGCAGGTCTCCTTCAGGCTAATTCGGTTGCAATAATAACCCAAGCCTTCCCTTCAAACGAACTGGGAAAGGCGATCGGGCTTCAGGGTTCCGTTCAGGCTATCGCAATGTCCATAGGTCCATTCGTGGGCGGTATGCTGATCGCATTGGTAAGCTGGCGTTTAATATTTTATGTAAACGTTCCTATCGGCATTATCGGAATATTGATGGCATTCCTTATCTTGCCGCCGAGCAAGGCAAATATGAAAAAGGAAAGGGAAAAAATAGATTACCTTGGAATATCGTTGTTTGCCGCAGGGCTTGCTTTTCTTGTTTTAGCCGTAAATGAAGGATCGAAATTAGGCTGGACATCTCCGGTAATTCTTGCCTATTTTTTTATAGCGGCATTATTTTTACCGCTTTTTATATATACCGAACTTAAAGTCGAACACCCGATGATAGACCTTAAACTTTTCAAAAAATGGGGATTTTCGGCTGGCAACACGACAGGCATGTTATCTTATTATGTTCTTTTTGCCGTCCTATTTTTAATGCCGTTTTATTTAGAAGATTTATTGCACTACAATGCTGTAGTTACAGGGTCTATTTTAACCCCTATTCCCCTATCTATGGCTATAATCGCCCCTTTTGCAGGTGCTATATCAGATAAAGTAGGTTCAAGAATGATGACCACTCTTGGGATGTTTATATGCGCCGTCGCAACGCTTCTTTTATCATTCTTGGGCTCCTCCGCTAATATCTCCCTCCTTATTGTTGAGTTTATTATACTCGGCATCGGAATGGGCATATTTACCCCGCCAAACAATAGCGCTATCATGCTCTCCGCTCCTCCGGAAAGACTTGGGGTAGCAGGAGGAATACTTAATATGATGCGAGCATTGGGGCTTATATTCGGCGTTGATATTTCAGGACTCATATTTACGTCTTTAAAGCAAAAATACACGGCAGCCCGCGGCTATCAGATTCCATCTAACGCCCCGGCATCTATTTTTAATTCTGCATTTATACACGGTTTTGCCGTCGTTATGATTACGCTTTTGGCTATAAATATTTTTGCCATAATCTTATCTGCTGCCAAAAAAAAACGTCAA
>JAMCUF010000020.1 GCA_023381755.1 Deltaproteobacteria bacterium | reverse complement strand
ATCCCCTTATTATTATAAACCGCGCTTATTTTTTTAGCTATCAGTTCATCGCTTTCATTAAAAATATTGCGCCTTTCCGAATGTCCGATTATAGCATAAACACAGCCGCAGCTCTTAATCATATCCAACGAAATTTCGCCGGTATATGCTCCGTTTTTTTCGTAATAAATATTTTGGGAAGAAAGTTTTATAAAATCACCTAACGGCTTAATTATTCTATAAGTTTCGCAAAGCGCGGTAAAAGGCGGGGCAAAAACTATTTCCGCATCGTCGAAAGAACCTTTGTTTTTTAATTTATTTATATTTATGGCAAAGATATCGAAATATTCTTCTATATCTTTGTTTGTTTTATTCATTTTAAAATTTGCCGCGATTATGTTCTTCTTCATTGCTTTGCATAACATAAAAGTCAGATTTTAAATCTGATACCTTTTATGCACCTTTTTATGTTTACAAATTAATTAAAACATCATGGCATCTGTCGCAAACATCGTTATAATCGGTATGTTTCCCCACGCTTGCGTCATATTTCCAGCAGCGCGCACACTTTTCCCCTTCGGCTTTTTCCACGACGGCTTCGGTGATATTAAAATCCGCCATATTATTCCGTTCTATCGCCACTCCAGAAACTATAAATAAATCTTTCAGGACTTCGGCTTTAACCCCGTTCAGTAAATCGTAATCCTCGTTACTTGCCTTTAAAATAACCCTTGCTTCCAGCGAACTCCCGATAAACTTTTTATCCCTTGCCTTTTCGAGGCTTGATAACACAACATCCCTTACCTCGATTAATTTATCTAATTTTTCCGCAATCTCAAAATTTACATAAGATTCGACAGGTTCGTCAAGCCGTTCGAGGAAAATATTGTCAAGTTTTCCTGATTTCTTAAAATATCCCCATGCTTCGGACGCGCTAAAAGGCATTATGGGTGCCAGAAATTTGACGAAAATATTTAGCGAAAAGTGCAGGACCGATTGAACCGCTCTCCTTTTAACGGAATTTTTGGCATCCGTATAAAGTATATCTTTAACGATATCGAGATAAAAAGAAGAAAACTCTATAATAAATTTATATGTATTTTGATAAACTAAGTGAAAATCGTAGTTTGAATAGTGCCTGATAAGGCTTTGGGATAAAAGGACTAACCTGTGAAGAGCATATTTGTCGATATCTCCCATATTTTCATATTTAACGGCATCCTGCCCGTCGTCGAAATCGTTTAAATTTCCAAGCATAAACCGCAATGTATTTCTTATTTTTCTGTATCCTTCCGAAAGTCTCTGAATTATCTCCTGCGATATTCTCATATCGTTTTTATAATCTTCCGATGCCGCCCAAAGCCTTAATATATCGGCGCCGTACTTGTTTATAATCTCGTCGGGGCTTATCACATTACCCAGAGATTTCGACATCTTCTTGCCCGAACTGTCAACAACGAAGCCGTGGGTAAGAACCGTTTTGTAAGGCGCGCCGTCGCCCGTTCCGACACCTATCAAAAGGCTTGAATGGAACCAGCCCCTATGCTGATCGGAACCCTCTAAATATAAATCGGCGGGAAAAGCAAAAGCATTGCTCTTTAATTCTTTATCGTTTTTCAACACGCAGTAATAGCTAACCCCGCTATCGAACCAGACATCGAGTATATCTTCTTCCTTTTCAAATTCCCTTGAACCGCACTTTTTGCATTTAACCTCTTTTTCTCTTAAGTTTATAAAATAATCCGCCGGTTTATCGAACCACAAATCCGCCCCGTATTTCTCGAACTCGCCCGCTATTTTAAGTGTTAAATCGTAATCTATAAACGCCTCGCCGCAATTTTTGCAATAAAATGCCGTTATAGGAACGCCCCATGACCTCTGCCTTGAAACGCACCAATCTGGCCTCGTTTCAAGCATGCCGGAAATTCTGTCTATGCCCCATTTCGGAATCCAGTTAACGGATTTTATCTCCTTCAGGGATTTATCCCTTAAGTTATTAATGCCCATGGAAATGAACCACTGTTTTGTTGACCTTAAAATTACCGGATTTTTGCACCTCCAGCAGTGCGGGTAAGAATGGTCTATCTTTTCTTCGAGAACCAAAGCGCCGGCTTCTTTAAGCTTTTCTATCACATGAGGATTTGATTCGAATACATGCATCCCCGCAAATGTATCGACATCTTTTAAAAATCTCCCCTCGTTATCGACGGGGGCGTAAGCCGGAAGGTTGTATTTAAGGCCGATAGCATAATCATCGTCTCCATGACCCGGCGCCGTATGGACAAGCCCTGTTCCCGCATCTTTTTTAACGTGCGAACCTAATATTAACAATGAATTCCTGTTTATAAACGGATGAGCGGCAATTTTGTTTTCCAAATTTTTACCGTTTGTTCCTGCTATGACTTTATAATCTTGATAGCCGAATTTTTTCATTAATTCGTCCACAAGGCTTTCTTCAATGATAAAAATCTCCTCTCCGTTGTCCACAAAAGAATATTCAAAATCAGGATTCAGGGAAATTGCAAGGTTTGATGGAATAGTCCATGGCGTTGTTGTCCAGATTACCGCAAAAATATCCCTGTCGTTAATATCCGCAGATTTAATAACATCTTCTAAATTAGATTTAATCCTGAACTTGACATAAATCGAAGGAGACGACCTTTGGGCATATTCGACTTCAGCCTCCGCAAGGGCGGTTTTACATGAGGAACACCAGTATATCGGTTTATTTGCCCTGTAAAGCCCGCCGTTTTTGATAAAATCAGCCAGTTTCCTAACGGTGTTTGCCTCATAAGAATAGTTCATTGTAAGATAAGGATTATCGTACCTTCCGATGCTCCCAAGCCTTTTAAATTCCTGCCTCTGAATCTCCACAAACTTATTGGCATAATCCCTGCAAAGGCGTCTTTTTTCACTCTTCGAGATAGAATCCTTCGATTTCAGGGTTTTATCGACATTATGTTCAATCGGGAGTCCGTGGCAATCCCAGCCGGGAATAAACGGCGTATTGTATCCGGACATAAATTTAAACCTGACTATTATATCCTTCAATATTTTATTTAAGGCCGTTCCCAGATGGGTATGCCCGTTGGCGTAAGGCGGACCGTCATGAAGAATAAATGTTTTTGACCTTTTTTGCGCCTGCCTTGCCATTTTTTCATAAATCTTGTTTTCTTCCCATTCTTTAAGGGTTTTCTCCTCGGTAATTTTTAAATTAGCCTTCATCGGAAAACTTGTTTGAGGAAGGTTTAAACTGTCCTTATAATCCATGTTAATCCCGTTTATTACTTTAGTTAAATTCTATCAAAGCTTTATTTACGCGGTTAGTTAAATCCCCGCTATTTATCCAATTATTTATATTTCCGGTATTTTTAGCCAAAGGAATGGCAAGAACGAGATAATCTACTATATTCATTGTTCATTATAATTTATTATTTGCGTTTGCGGATAATTTGTAATTATTAACCCTTCTTAAAATTTTTACCCTTTTTAAATGCCACTCGCGGAATTAATTTAACAGTAGGTTGAGCGGTACTGCCCTTTAAAGAGCCCTTACCTTTGCAAAGCTGAATCCTTTTTGAATATGTATATTTATCCGGACATATATAGATATGATTCTTTCCTTTAAATATATTTATTTTTATGCTTGGGATTGCATTATATCCCCTAAGGCCCCCATTGCCCGTGCAAAGCTGTATGTTAGAGTTAAAGGAATATCCGGGCGGACAATAGAATTTAGCAAAAGACACGCCGGTTAAAATAGATAGAATGAAGGCAAAAGAAAAAATTGATAAAATAATTTGACCCATAAAACCCTTAAGGCTTTTCATAAGCTGAATCCCCCTGATTTTTTAAAATTAATTTCCCCCATTATATCACCCGGAGATTCATTTGTGAACATTTTTTATGAATTTTTCGGGATTTTATTACATTAATTTTCCGTTATAGCTTACAAGACCCGTGGTAGGATATATAGAAAACGACTGGTTCGGTAAAGAACCAAAAGACACAATTGCGGCAGATGCTAATGCGGTAAAACTATTGCCGCAACTTGACTTGAAGAAAGATGTTCCTGACTGTCCCTCCGAATTAAACGCGATATAGTTTGTGCTAATTCCAGATACACTATAACTTATGCCGTAATTCATGCTAACATAAAAATTGCTTGCCGTTTGCGCAAGCGGATTTGTCAATGGAACTAATGAGGAAGTGGCGGCGTTGCAGGCGCATACCGCATAACCCGAGTAACTCGTGCTGCTATTTCCCAAAGTACACGAAGGGCTTGATCCGGAAGCGGAAAACACGATAGCCGTATATGTAAAATGGCTCATTGCATAATTTTGAGCATATCTTATTGCCGATTCAAACTGTCTTTCATACATTCCACTATCGCTTGAAACCGCCGAGTTAAGCCCTAAGGTCCCAAGAATGCCTAAAATTCCTAAGAGAATTATCACCATTATTATCTCGACCAATGTAAAACCGGCTTTTCTTTTCATATTTCAATTTATTTGTAAAAGTTAAATTTGTAAATTTTATTAATAATTGCCTACATTATATCATCATTTATAAAATTTTGGTCTCACTTGAAATTAAAAATTTAGTAACATATAATTTAAACTTAAATTAGATTGTTGAACAATAAAACATATAAAGGTTCGTAAAATGGATTCCCCGTTTAAAATAGCCGAAATCAAAGATGTAGTGATTAAAGATATTAAAAAGCATATAGATGAAAGAGGCTGGCTTGCCGAACTTTACAGGAGCGACGAGATAGGCGAATCAATCTTTCCCAGGATGGCTTACCTCTCCCTAAGCATACCCGGTACTAAAAGGGGGCCGCATGAACATGTTTATCAAACAGACTATTTTTGTTTTTTGGGCCCTTCCGATTTTAAAGTTATATTATGGGATAACAGGAAAGGTTCGCCGACATATCTTAATAAAATGATAATTTTTCTTGGGGAAGACAGGCCGGCTGCGGTAATTGTCCCCCCCGGCATTGTCCACGCCTACAAAAACGTAGGTATAAAAAACGGTTTTATTATTAACGCGGCAAATAAATTATACGCAGGAAAAATGAAAAAAGGGCGGGTAGATGAAATAAGGCATGAAAACGATGCCGACACTGTTTTTATCTTTGACTAGCGCAAATTTAATAATTTTAATTTTAGGTTTTTAAAAATGAATTTTATACATTCTGCGGTAAAAACAACCGATTTAAACAAGTCCATAGATTTTTATGTTAAAGCGTTGGGATTCGAAATAAGGGAAAAAAGGTATATAGAGGCTCATAAAACTACCTTGGTGTTTCTTAAAAATATTGAATCCGGCTTTGAAATAGAACTCATAGCCGAAGATAGTCCAAAACAAATAGGCCGATGCGAGAACTCCTTTGCCCATTTTGCATTTCAAACAGGCGACATCGATAAGGATACCGAAAAAATAAAACAGAAGGGCATAGCGTTTTTAAGGGAGCCTTTTTATTCGATGGATAAAAAAATGAAAATTGCCTTCCTTAACGACCCCGGCGGGATTGTAATAGAACTTATTGAGTATTTGAAATAAACTATCCGCCGTTTAATCTTGCTGTCCGGAGCTTATCTCAAGCCGTGAAAGAAACATCTTTGGGCTGTTTTGGAGTGGCCGGGGGGGGGGGGTAAATCTCCTTCGGAAGTTGAAAACCGCATAAACCTCCCCAAGCGGGCGTCAGGATTATGATACCCTAATTTATAAATTTAAGAAGATTTAGCTTAATACACCTCAACCCTGTTTCTGCCGTTTATTTTTCCCTTATACATAGCCTGATCAACATTGCGGACAAAATCGTCCAAGCTAATTCCCTGCCTGTATTGCGCAACTCCGAGTGTTAGAGTAATGTTATCCGGCAGAGGGAAAGCATGGTTTTCTGTCGAGGAGCGTATTCTTTCAGCGAGGTTTTTTGCATTTTGGATATTGGTTTCGGCGCATATTATCATAAATTCCTCTCCGCCGACCCTTGCAAATGTATCGGTATCTCTTAAAATAGTCTTAACGAGATTGCAAAGCTCTTTAAGAACTTTGTCCCCCGCCTGATGCCCGTGTGCGTCGTTAATTTCCTTAAAGTGGTCTATATCGAACATGATAAGGGATAGCGATCTTTTATACCTGTAAGCTACTTTCATATAACCGGATAAAGAGCTTTCAAACTTCCTTCTGTTAAAAATTCCGGTTAACGGATCCGTTTCGGAAAGTTCTTTAAATTTGTTTTTCCCCCGCTCGAGCTCTTCTTCAAGTTTTTTAATTTCGGTTATATCTATAAAGCTGGCAAGGGCGGCTGGCTTACCCTTATACATAACCGTCGTCGCACGGATTGATAACCATAACCGTCTTTTATCCTTCGGAACGGCTTCTAATGTGTATGAACTATCAAACTTATCCCCTTTGAGCCGCCTTGAGATAGCCTGTTTTATCATCTCTTTTGAATCTTCGGGAAACAGGTCCCATATGTAAATATCATGCAATTCTTCTTTAGAATAGCCGAACATGTCAAAGGCTATCCGATTAGCATAAATAATCTTTTCGTTACTTAAAGCAATGCCGGATAACGACTCTTCCGCAACCGTGCTGAAGAGCTCTTCGCTTTCCTCGAGCCTGTCTTCCAATATCTTGTCATTCGTAATATCATTGAGAATTGCCACAATATGGCTTATACCTTTAATCATAATGGGAGTAATAAAAAATTCGACATCCCTTAGTTCGCCGCTTTTAAGCCTGTGCTTAAATAAAGCATATTTTATTTCTCCCTTCACCATTTTATGTCTGAATTCTTTTTGCTTTTCGGACGGCATAACGGTATTTAATTTTGTGATATTAGCACCGACAAGCTCGTCATGGGCGTACCCGTAAAAATCTAAAGCACTTTTACTTGCCTCTTTTATTATACCCGTTTCGGCATCGACTAAAAGGATAGGCGCGGAATTTTCTATGAACATGCTTCCATATCTTTCCGCATCATCTTTCAATATCTCTTCTTTTGCCGACATTAAGAATAAAATCCCGGCTAACCCGCCAAATCCGATAATGGAACCGATAATATAGATAATATCGCTAATATAATAAATGGAATTCAGATCGGCAATCTGTTGTTTCATTCCTTTTATAGCCAAAGGCGAATAATAACCCTTTTCCAATTGTTTCATTTGTTTAACGAGTGGCGTTATCGATATCTTTCCGGCTATTATATTATTGTATTTGATAAGCCTTAGCAAAATAGGCTGTAATATATTAATCCAGTGAAAATACAACCCTTTTTGATACGGAAGCAAACGTCTTGTCTCCGCGGGATGCTTTTTAATAATGTCATTAAGGGTTTTATATCTTTTGCTTAAAACAAAAATAAGCGCTTTCAACTTCCTTAAGGAAACATTAAGTTGCTCTTTAAAGCCCATCCGTTGAAACATGACGATATTTTGTGTTTCCGTTATAACAAGGCTCATAGTGTGTGAAATCTGCATCGTTTGGAGATGAACGGCATAGTCAAATTTAATATCCCTTCCCATCCTTATCAAAACAAAATAAAATACTAAGACGGCAACCAAAATATAACCGGTAAGTATGAATAAGGAAGGGAGGAAATGTTTTAATAAGTTAATTAAATTCAGCGGCTTCATAACTTTACGAAATTTTTGGATTTTAAATAATATTTATTATATACACTATTATTATACCCCCCCCCCCCGAAATTCAAGGGCGGGCTTAAACCCGAATCTATTTTAATTTTAATACTTATTTGCCGAGGTTTTTGAATGGCTGGGGGAGAAGGATTCGAACCTCCGTAATGGGAGTCAGAGTCCCAGGTCCTGCCGCTAGACGATCCCCCAAAAAGGAATTAATTTGTTTATCGTAAGGCATTGCAATTATACACGACCATAATGGATACTTTCAATAGTTTTTTTATTCCAAATCTTTATTTGGAAATTTTTTAATTAAAATTTTGGGGAAATGCACCATAAATTTTATACCCGCAAAATTTGCAATTTCCACCGGCAATATCATTTTTCAAAATGTTATAGCCTTCTCTTCTAATTAATAGGCTCTTACATGAAGGACAATAAGTATCTTCATATCCGTCTAATTGGATATTTCCCGTATAAATATATTTAAGCCCGGCTTCCTTTCCTATATTGAAGGCATCTATAAGGCTTTTTTGCTGTGTAATCTGTTCGTTTTTCATTTTATAAAGCGGAAAAAATCTTGAAATATGCCATGGCAGGTCCGAACTTACTGAAACGATAAAATCCGCTATGTCTTTGATTTCTTTAGGGGTATTATTATATTCATCTATCAAAAGCGTAGTTAATTCGATATGAACGCCGTTTTCATAAAACATCTTCACTGTTTCCAACACGGGCTCGAGCCTCCCGCCGCATACCCTCCTGTAACTGCCGTCGTTAAAGAATTTTATATCTATGTTTGCGGCGTCTAAAAGTCCTTTTGCCGCATTGACCGATTCTCCGGTGTAATAACCGTTTGTAACAAACACATTTTTTAAGCCGTTCTTATGGGCAATCTCCATCACATCCAAACTATAATCGAAAAAAACTGCCGGGTCGGTATAAGTATATGAAATAGATTTGCAATTTGTCTTTAAAGCGTTTTCCGCCACTTCTTCCGGCGGCGTTTTTTTTAATTTCTTAAAATATTCAAGATAAGATTCATAACTTTCGTCTCTATAGCTTTGCGATATATCGGCATTTTGACAGCCCAAACATCTAAAGTTGCAGCCGGGCGAGGCAATGGAATACGAATAAGACCCCGGCAAAAAGTGAAAAAGTGGTTTTTTCTCGATAGGATCCACGCCTTGAGCTACTAAAATCGCATAATTTATGCTATATAGCTCCCCGCCTTTATTTAAGATTGTCTTGCAAACTCCGACTTTACCTTCTTTAATCCGGCACTTATGCGCACAAATCAGGCATTGGGTAAATTCATCCCCCTTTTTAAAAAGCCGTATTGCAACTATTCCGTCTTCGCTATTTTTTATCGCCATTATTTTTATAAACCTTCTTTCTCTTTTTCGCTTTTTATCGGGCACGGCTCCCCGGAACGTTTTGCTTTATTGCATATTTTCTTGCATATTAAGGAACCTCGCAGTATCGTTGCCTTTGTCTAAAAATGTGCTTTACTCCATATCCGGATATAATACCGTTTTTAAAAAAAATATGGAATTAATATTTATTTTTACATATTTTTCTTTATCTTTAAATTGCATTTTATTTTATATTTATGTAAAATGATAACGGTACGAAGGGCATATGTAGATGAAAAATAAAAGGGATAAAACAGATTATATCATTAAAACCGTTTTAAACTCGTTGGAACTTCTGGAGGCTTTTAAGGGGGAGAAACCGGAACTTGGCGTCAGCGAGCTCAGCAAAATTCTTAACCTTCATAAAAACAAGATTTTTAGGCTGCTTGCCACCCTGGAATACGTGGGATACGTAGAACAGGACCCTTTTACGGAAAACTACCGTTTAGGTTTAAAAAGCTTAGAGCTGGGGCAGTCCTTTATTCACCACTTAAGGCTATTAAGTATTGCAAAACCTGTGCTTAGTGAATTAGTCGGCAAAATTAAAGAATCGGCTTATGTCGGGGTTATAAGGGGAAAAAGCGTTATTTACCTCGATATAGTTGAAGCCGAACAGGTACTGAAGGTTGCTTCAAGGGTCGGCAATATGCTTCCCATTTATGCCACGGCTATCGGAAAATCTCAAATAGCTTTTGAACCTAAAGATTCCGTTGAAAGGCTTCTGCCGGATAAGCTTAACTCGTTTACAAAAAACACTATAACGGATAGAGAAAATTTATTTAAAGAACTGGAAAAGATAAAAAAGCAAGGATATGCAATAGACAATGAAGAACTTGACGAGGGCATTATTTGCGTGGGCGCTCCTTTAAGGGATTACACAACCCATATCATAGGCGCTATATCGGTATCTGCCCCCATAATAAGGACGTCGCCGGAAAAACTTAAAAATCTGATTATCCCTCTTACGATTAAAGCAAGCAGCGCTATTTCCGGAAAACTCGGTTATGAAATAGGTAAAAAATATTTATTATAACCTAACTTGAATTTTCACAAATTTTAGGTTATAATAGATAGCATAGAGATATTCTATGTAGGAATGTCTGTAGTTAGCTAGCAAATTTGCCCTGTCTTGCTTAATTATCGTTATTATTGTTTCAATTTTATTTAAAATATACGGAGACTTTAAAATGCATTCAAAAAAAGACGAACCGGAGAAGAGCGGAAGCCCAAAATCTTTTAGAGAAAAAAGGATTGAATTCAGGCGCAGGATTCTTGACGCAATATATGATAGAATTCCTGTGGACGTGGTTGAACATTTGGGCAATGCCAATAAGGAAATAATTTTCGCAATAGAAGGGGTTTTTAATAACTTTGTTAAAAAAATAGACAACAGGATTGAAATAACAAAGGCTCGCCGCTCAAAAACAGACGATGGCGAAAACCCTGATGATAGCAACGAGAAAGAGTGAGAAAATTCCGAAGAAATTTTATTTACGGGTGCCCTTCTGCCTACTCAGGTTTAGGTACATATCGTAACATAAACTTATAAAGGCGGGGCTTTGGCTTTTGTCCCCGGTTTCTGCCGGGTACCGCTAGGCGCGTGGTCAGCGTTCCGTAATCCAATTGCAATCCGGTCCGATATTTTACGTACGCTTTAACGACAAAACGCTTTTAAAATTAAGGCCGTGTAGAAAATTAACCTTAAAAATAAAAGCGTCTTGTCAGACTATCCAAAAGTCGTAGCTGTTTATTTGCCTTTGTCTTTTGCTGGTTTGCTTTTAGATGTCGATTTTTTTGAAGCACAAGTCATTTTAATCACCTCCGTAATCTTCATATGAATTAACCGGTTAAATTCCAAATGCCACCTTTAACCGTTTACATTAATTAAAGTATATCATAACTAAAATTAAAAAAAATATTTTTATCAAAATTTTTAATAAAATAAATTAAAATAAATCATATTAATTTATACTTCTGTTATCATCGGGAAAATAAAAGGATGCCTGTCTATCGTTTTATTTAAATATTTTTTAAAAGCCCTCCTGATATCATCCTTTACCTTTACCCAATCGACAGCGTCATGTTTTTGATTTTCTTCTATTACATGCATGACCAATTTATGAAGCACTTCGTTTAACTCTTTAAAATAATCTTCAAAAACAAAACCTTTTGAAACGATATCCGGACCCGATATTATGCTGGAGGTTTTGGAATCTACGACAAGCAAAACTATAATCATTCCATTTTCCGAAAGATGAGCCCTCTCTTTTAATGTATGAGTGCCGACATCGCCGATACCCTTTCCGTCAACAAAAATTCTCCCCGCATAAACCTTTTCATGTATATAGCATTCCTTATCTTCCGTAAATACAAGGCTGTTACCGTTTTCCAGAACAAAAACGTTACCTGCCGGAATACCCGCGCTTACGGCAAGTTTTTTATGCTGATACAAATGCCTTAACTCTCCGTGCATCGGGATAAAATATTTCGGCTTCACGATATTTATCATTAACTTAAGCTCTTCTTTGCTGGCATGGCCGGAAACATGAATTTCCGATATATTCTCATAATAAACCTCAGCCCCTCTTCTGTAAAGGTTATTTATGATCTTGGATATCGCTTTTTCATTTCCTGGAATAAATTTTGAGGATAAAAGGACAAGGTCGTTTGGCTTAATCTTTATATATTTATGGTCGTTAACGGATATTCTTGAAAGTGCGGACATTGCTTCGCCCTGCGTGCCGGTCGTTAATATCAAAAGCTCTTCCGGCTTATAATAATCTATTGTCTCCTCATCTATTAGAATATCCTCCGGAATTTTTAAATACCCTAATTTTCTTGCAACCTTAGTGTATGTCATAAGACTTCTTCCGCTAAATATAACCTTTTTGTTAAATTCCACGGCAAGGGAAAGAAGCTCGGAAACCCTGTGAATGTTAGAAGCAAAAAGGGTTACTATAACCCTTCCGCTATGGTCGCGAAAAATATTTCTAAATGTTTTTTTTATATCGTTTTCCGATATTGTAAACCCTTCTTTTTCTATATTAGTTGAATCGGAAAATAATGCTATGACGCCGTTATCTCCATAATAGGCAATTCTATTAATATCGGTTGCGGAGTCTTTATTTAGGGTCTGGTCCAACTTAAAATCGCCTGTATGTATTATAGTTCCTATCGGGGTTTTAATAGCAAGACTCACTCCGTCTATTATTGAGTGGGCAACCCTGATAAACTCTATTTCAAAATCCCCTAAGGTAATAAAATTGCCAGCCTTGACGGTAAAAAGCGATACCTTAAAAGGTAAGTCGTGTTCCCTTAATTTTTCTTCCAGTATGCCGAGGGTAAAAGGGGTACCGAATATCGGAAGATTAAGCTCCCTTAATATATAGGGTATGGCGCCGATATGGTCTTCATGCCCGTGGGTTAAAACAATTCCCCTTGTCTTTTGTTTTTTCTCCGGCTCATATAAATATCTGACATCAGGAATTACCATATCTATCCCCAACATATAATCCTCAGGGAACATAATTCCCGAATCTACTATTATAATATCCTTTTCGGTCTCATAAACCATCATATTAAGACCGATTTCACCTAAGCCGCCAAGCGGTATCACCTTTAATTCAGACATAACGACAGACCTAAAATTTAATTCCCTCTTTACAATTAATTAATTAAATAAATTATACATTATTATTTTATTTTTGTATCGCCTCTCCTATTCTTTTTTCAATATTTCTAATAAAAGTGCCATCTGATTTCATTTTTTGTGTATCCGACATATTCATTTGATTTAAAATTATTAATTTTACAGGATTTTTCGGATGGATCATAATTGACCCCTTTTTTAAGATATTATATGTTCCGTTTATAGCGACAGGAAGTATATAATCGCTGTTCATAATCATCTTATTGAGCCCGCCCTTTTTAAAGTTTGAGAGTTTACCGTTTTTTGTCCGGGTTCCTTCTGGAAAAATCAAAATAGACCAATCCTTGCTGGTTTTTAATATTGACTTTACATTTTTAACAGTTTTAAGGGCGCTTTTCAAGCTTTTTTTATTTATCGGAATATAGCCAAGCCTTTTCATTGACCAGCCTAAAAATGGGATTTTAAATAGGGATGCCTTGGCTATAAACTTAAAATTTAAATTTATAAAGGCAAGCAATATAAAAATATCAAAATAGCTTTGATGATTTGAAACAATCAGATAAGATTTTGAGGGGTCTATATTTTCTAATCCGCTGACGCTTACATTAATATTTAAAAGCCTTATTATTGTTTGTCCCCATAGCTTTGCTATTTTTTGGGTATTGCCGGCGTTATCGGCGAACGAAACAAATACCGCAATAATCGCAAATATAACGGTAAGAAATATAATTATAAACCAGGACATTATGCTTACTGATATATCGCTTATCCGTTTTATCAAATGTCCCATCGAGGTTAAAATCTCCCCACTCCCAAAAGTAAACCCTTCCGTCTGTTTTTTCTTATTCTTTCTTATTCTTATTATAACAGCAAAAAAATGAATTAGCCACTGTTAGCCGAGTTGATACCATGAGGTTATAGCCAAATCATCACCGCTAAAAGGGTCGGGCGTCGGTGTAAACGGCGGTGACTCAATCACTATGGGGACTATGGGGGAGGAGCAGTTTGCCGGCTGCGACTTAATATCTCCATTGATACCGTAAGTAAAATTAGCTCCCGATATCACGGGTTTGGAATTTGGGTTATCCCTTGAGATGACGTTTATAAAACCCGTGTAATAATAGTACTGTATAGTTTGACCTATCACATACTGCCAGCAGTTTGTTACGCTATATTCGAAACCAAGACGAGGTCCGTGCATGGTAGTATCGCCAAGAATGTTTTGCGATACCGAAGACGATAATAAATCCGAAGCGCCAAGATTTACATATGTCGTTTGGTTATTATTTAGGGTATTATTCATAGTATAATAATAATCGCCTATTATTGTTTGTGAAGAATTTATAGGATTTATCGTCACTCCTCCGATTGTCCCGCCGGAGGCGATTACCGGCAGAATAATGTTGATTCCGGAATCTGAAGTATTATGAGCATATTCGGTGGTTGTATTTTGCCCTGCATTGACTATATTATAATCAAATCTTTGAAGGGCTATGGCGGCAAGTATGCCGAGAATGGCTATCGTTAAAAGCACGGCAACCATTGCAATACCTTTACTGTTTTTTAATTTAACTTTCATAATATACGTTCCTTAAGAATATATTGGCGCCAAGCGTTTTTACAATATTATAACCTGGAATGGCCGAACCGTTCTGTTGCGGGTTTGCGCCGCTCATGTTTGGATTATAATCAGTGTTAACGCTAAATGCCGGCGAAGGGGTAACGGCTGCACCGGACGACCCCGAAATTGTTAATGCGTAAAGATAATAATAGCCCTCTGAATTTTCACTGCCGAGGGGCGTAATGCTGAAATCGTTCACATTGCCGTCAAGCATAATTGTAGTATTTGGCTCGCAAGAGGTGGGTGCGGGCTGTACGTTCGTCGGTTGCGCCAATACGCATTCATATAGATTTCCCGCTTGATTAAACGGGGGGTTAAATCCGGAAGTCCGGTTTCCGTAATACTGGTTCCCCCAGTAAAATAGAACCTGCTGTATCGTCGAAACATAACCGCCCGAAGGTATGTTAGGAGGATTCGAATTGTTAAATGGACATATATGTTGAGTATTTCCAGGGCGGGTTTGAATTTTTCCGTCTGCCGGCTCGCCGGTTACACAAAGCGTGCCCGGCGATGAAAGCGCACCTGTGGAAGGAGCTGAAGGATCTATAATATTTATTATTTGACCTTCATAAAAATTATTTATATTGCAGTTTGACCCGAGGTCGTAATTCGCTCCATCCTGCGTTACATAACATGCGCCTTGATAATCGTTAATCAAGGTGCTGTAGCTGATTAATACTTCATAAGGATCATTTGGATAGTCCGGCTGAAAAATTTCAACGGGTGGCGCTGATCCATGTGTGCTATAGTAATTATTCCCGTAATCGAAACCAGCCATCCGCAAATTATATTTTACCGTGTTAAAAACGATATTAAGATTTTCCTGTTCCGTAGAAACGGACCTGCTTAGCCGCATTGCCCCGGACTGCGATAAAAGGATATAAGCCGCCGCCCCCACGATTATCAAGGAAATTGTAAGCGCAATAATAAGCTCAACTGCCGTTAAGCCGTTAATGTTATTTAATAGCTTCTTATTTTTTTTCATTTTATCCCGTTTTGTTTTAAAAGGTTAACTTGTCATGCAACAACATCATAAAAAGTAACGGCCTGCTGTCCGTTATTCCAGCTGACCCTCACAAGGGCATCAAGAAGGCTTGAATTGTTCGGGTTTGTACTGAAAAATATCTTTACTACATAACCTGTGGTAATGCCTAAACCGCCGCTTGACGGGAGTGAGGCGGGGACGGGACCGCCTGCTGCCAATACGGGATTTATACACGTAGTAACCGGGTCCCTTGTGTCCGGACTCTGAATAGTTGGATAAACATAGTAAGTAGCATCGGGATAATATGCGGGGGAGGTAAAATTTCCGGTAATCCCGCTTACCCCCAGACAGTTTAGCTGGCTTGCCTCCGACTGGGCAATTTCAGTGGCAATATTCATATTCGTTGCCTCGGTATTGCCTTGAAAAAGTGAGGTTGACAGGGCCATCACCCCCAAAAATCCGACGGCAAGGATGACCATTGCAATCATAACCTCTAAAAGCGAAGCCCCATTATTGCCAACTTTAAAGAATATATTAACGTTCATAACGGTCCATAGAATCTGCTTCTATTTTGCTAAACAATTAATCTTCTTCTTTTGAGTTTTAATTATACCACGTTACAGAAAAAAGTAAAAAAATTGCTGAGTTAATCATGCATATCATTAATATGTTATACATATGGCATTTATACATTTACATCTTTAATTGTAACCGAATTGTAACCGAATTGTAAAAAAGATGTAAAAAAACCGCAATATAAACGAAATAAAAATTTAAAATAAATATAACTTGCCAAAATGATTTACTTAAATTATCATAGGCTTTATAATTTATGATTATAGATGGTTATTTATAAAAACCTGTTAATATTAATAAAATTTTGGAGGTATTATGGGCAGTCTTAATAAGGTATTACTTATTGGAAATTTAGGTAAAGATCCGGAACTTCGTTATACCCCGGATGGCTTGGCAATTCTTAGTTTTCCTATTGCCACAACCGAATATTTTAACGATAAATCAGGCTCAAAAACCGAAAGAACCACCTGGCATAACATCGTTGTTTTTGGAAAAATGGGACAGGCTATTGCAAATTACTTAACAAAAGGAAAACAGGTTTTTATCGAGGGCAGGATAAGAACCTCTTCCTATGACGATAAGGATGGTATTAAGCGGTATAAAACCGATATAGTTGCAGTCAATATTGTCCTGCTTGGCGCTAAAAGCGGCGGAAGCGGCACAGAAGTTATCGAAAATGAAAATAGGGCAGAGAACAACAATTATGCGGTTCAGGGTGGAAATTCCGAAAACAGTTACGGCCCCGCCAGCCATCAAGAAGATGATGACATACCGTTTTAGGTTATACTTAATAGCATTATGTAAAGTTTTATATCTTAAGTCCCTTATTTTAGGGACTTTTTTTATATGTCAATTTTTAAATGGATTTAATATCTTAAATTAAAAATAAAAAATGCCGAAATATGGTATTATATAAACATACTAAGCAATAAGAGCAAAACCACTGCAAATGTAATACTTAAGGAGAAAATAATATGATGCCTTACTTTTTTTGGGGAAGCGGAATGTGGATATTTCCGATTATCGGGATAATAGTAATTTTGCTTATAGTCTTTATGATTTTCGGGCGCGGCGGCTTTATGGGAGGGTGCGGCGGAAACGGGCATGACCGGCATTACCATGACGACAACAGGCATTATACGAAGGACAGCCGTTCGGAATCCGCAATGGACATATTAAACAAAAGATACGCCAAAGGTGAAATAACGAAAGAAGAATTCGAGCGGATGAAAAAAGATATATCGGGTTAACCCTGTGGACGGAGCGGCATTTTGCCGGATTTAAAAATTGTTAAACTTTTTATTTTATATTATGAAACTTTATATTGTCTTTACCGGATACAACCGGATGCCTTAAGGTTCTTTATGAGTAGAAAATATTTTTACAACAAGAAACCGGCAATCGTTTCAATACTATTAATGCTATTATTAGTTATTGCGGTGATTTATCTGATTGCAGGCATGATGACGAGCGGGGGATTTATCGGCGGAGGCATGATGGGGGAAGGCATGATGGGCGGGGGATTTAGCGGCAGAAGCGGAGCGTATTACGGTCAAGGCCCGAAAGGATATAAATTATTTAGAGCCGACGGATGTATCAGGTGCCATACAATTAACGGCTACGGCGGGACCATGGGACCGGATCTTTCCCATATAGGTTCAAAAAGAAGTTTTTCATGGATTGCTGCGCAGATAGCCTATCCGTCTGCGCATTTTAAACGCGGCTCCATGGTTACGATTAGCGGTAAAACTTATCCGGCAATAATGCCTAACTACGAGCATATGCCCAAATCGCAGGTCATAGCCATTTCAAAATATCTCGAATCCTTAAAATAAAATTTATCTATATCCTACATTTATATCATGGTGTAAGGGTTGCGCCGTAGCGGACATTTCTACTTTGCCTTGACACAGGGCCTCGCAACCAATTGACTTTTTTAAAATAATGGTTTAAAATTAATCGTCGGCCATTATTTACAACAGTTAATTTTCAATTCTTTTGGTCTAAATTCTTTAATATAAATTGTTTTTCTGCCGCCGTATTTTGTCTTTTATTATTTAATATAAAAACATTGCCATAGGTCTATAAGTTTTATGAAAGAGTTTAAAAAAGTTTTAATAGCAAACAGGGGAGAGATTGCCTCAAGGGTGATCAGGGCGTGCAAGGAGCTCAGCATTAAAACTGTCGCCATTTATTCGGAAGCCGACAGTCAGGCTTTGCACGTAAAAAAGGCTGATGAGGCATATATGGTAGGCCCTGGCCCGATATCAGGCTATCTAAATATTAACAGAATTGTGGATTTGGCTATTAATGCAGGGGCGGACGCAATACATCCCGGTTACGGCTTCTTATCCGAAAACCCAAAATTACCCGAGGTTTGTGAAAAAAGAGGGGTCGTTTTCATTGGACCGTCCTCAAAGTCGATTGCGATGATGGGAGATAAGATTGAATCAAAACGGCTTATGAGATTGGCCGGCGTTCCTGTTGTCGAAGGTTCCGAAGGCGGGGTGGCTTCCGTTGAAGAAGCAATGGATATTGCCAATAAGATAGGATATCCAGTTATGATAAAGGCTTCCGCGGGCGGCGGAGGTAAGGGGATTAGAATCTGCTATAACAATGACGAATTAATAAAAAACTTTTCCTTATCGAGAGCGGAAGCCGAAAAGGCATTTGGAAATCCCGAAGTGTTTATAGAAAAGTATATCGAAAAGCCCCATCATATCGAGTTTCAAATACTTGCAGACAATTACGGGAATATTATACATCTTGGCGAAAGGGATTGCTCTATACAGAGAAGGCATCAAAAATTAATAGAAATAGCGCCGTCTTTAATACTTAGCGAGGAAATGAGGCGTAAAATGGGCGAATCATCCGTTGAAGCCGCTAAAGCCTGTAATTATAGAAATGCCGGAACAATAGAGTATATAGTCGACAGGAACGGCAACTATTATTTTATGGAAATGAACACCCGCATACAGGTGGAACATTCGGTTACCGAGATTGTAACAGGTATAGATATTGTAGGGGAACAGATTCAAATTGCTATGGGTAAGGAATTAGACATTAAGCAGGAAGATGTGACGATGCGGGGATATGCGTTAGAGTGCAGGATTAATGCCGAAGACCCCAGAAAAGATTTTGCTCCCAGTACGGGGAAAATCACCGCTTATTACTCTCCGGGAGGAATAGGCGTGAGAATCGACGGCGCAGTTTATAAGGATTATATAATTCAGCCTTTTTATGATTCCATGATTGCAAAACTCACGGTGGGCGGGCGTACATGGGAAGAAACCGTCAGGCGCGCACAGAGGGCGCTTGACGAGTTTGTAATAAAAGGCATAAGAACGACGATTCCTTTTCAACTTAAAATAGTTCAGGACGAAGAGTTTATGAAGGGGAATTTTGACACTAACTTTATCGAAGAAAGACCGGATTTAAAAGATTACAAGCCTCAAAGGGATCCGTTCGATAGAATATTGGCAATATCTGCGGCTATTTCGGCTTATTACGGAATTTGATGCCGAAACAAACTTATGCAAATTGAAAGAGGTATATACAATGGAAGAAAAAATCTACATTAGAAAAGTTGGAATTATGGAAACCGCGTTGAGAGACGCCCACCAGTCTCTTTTGGCTACCCGAATGACTACGCCGGACATACTTGGAATATCTAATGTCTTAGATAATATCGGGTTCTGGTCTTTAGAGGTTTGGGGAGGTGCTACGTTTGATTCCTGCTTGAGATTTTTAAAAGAGGATCCGTGGGAGAGACTTAAGAAAATAAGAAAGGCTTATAAAAACTCAAGGCTTCAGATGCTTTTAAGGGGCCAAAACTTGGTCGGATACCGGCATTATGCCGACGATGTGGTGGAGAAATTCGTATCTTTAAGCGCCGATAACGGGATAGATGTTTTCAGGATATTCGATTCTTTAAACGATTTCAGAAATATTAAGAAAGCCGCTCTTGTGGCCAAAAAGAAGAAGAAAACGGTTGAAGGCACGATATGCTATACTACAAGTCCTGTCCATACCAACGAATTATTTGTCAAGATGGCTATTGAACTTGAAAAAATGGGTTCGGATACTATCGCGATAAAGGACATGGCAGGCCTCTTATCGCCTTCGAATGCTTATGAACTTGTGGCCATGATAAAGAAAAGGGTCAGTCTCCCTATCCATGTACATTCTCATTCCACATGTGGTTTTGCGTCCATGTCGCTGTTAAAAGCGGTTGAAGCTGGAGCGGATATCATAGATACCGCCATATCGTCTTTGGCCAGCGGGACTTCGCATCCCCCAACAGAATCTATGGTTTTTACGCTTCGGGAAATGGGGTACGATATTGACCTTGATCTTGAAAAATTGAAGGAGGCTGCGGATTATTTCAGGAAGGCCAGAAAAAAATATGCCGCTTTCGAAAGCGAATATACCAGTGTTAATACTGATATGATTGTTACTCAGGTACCTGGCGGCATGATGTCCAACCTTGCAAGTCAGCTTAAAGAACAGGGTGCGTTGGATAAAATGGAAGAGGTGCTTTACGAAGTGCCGCAGGTAAGAGAGGATTTTGGGTTTCCTCCGCTTGTTACCCCTTCTTCCCAGATCGTAGGAACGCAGGCCACCCTTAATGTTATAACGGGGGAGAAATACAAGGTCGTTACCAGTGAAACGAAAAATTATTTAAAAGGTTATTATGGAAAGCCCCCGGCAGAAGTCAATAAGGAAGTTCAGAAAAAAGTACTTGGCGATGAAGAAGTCATAACAGTCAGGCCTGCGGATTTGTTTGAGCCCGAGTTAGATAAGGATTGCGGCGAGGCTAAGGAATATATTTTATCGGGCGAAGATTTATTAACATACGTTTTATTTCCTAAAATTGCCTTAGATTTCTTTAAAGACAGGAAGGACGGAAAGCTTCCGGATTATTCCCGCATCGAGAGCGAAGCGGTTTTAAATGCAATCCTTCAAACAGAAGCTTCAAAAACGCCTGACGAGTCTGTTGTTGATAATATCGGAAGAGACGGCGGATTTGCTCCAAGCGAATTTAATGTTACCGTTCATGGAGAAAGCTATAAGATTAAGATTGCGGGTGTGGGACATAAATCGGATCAAAAGAGGCCCTTTTTCTTGAACGTCGATGGAGTGCTGGAAGAAGTCGTTATAGAATCCTTAACCGAGATTGTTTCCAGCACCGGCGGTGAAATTGCCGGAGAAAGCATTGCAAGGTCGAAAAGGCCGTTTCCAAAGAGGGAAGGCGATGTTTATGCTCCGATGCCCGGAAGGATTTCAAAGATAATGGTTCAAGAGGGAAGTTCCGTTAAAGCGGGAGATACTGTTTTGATAGTCGAGGCTATGAAGATGGAAAATGAAATACACACCCCTGTCGACGGCATAGTAAAAGAAATATATGCAAAAGAGGGTGATAACGTAAATCCCGACGAAACCTTAGTTTATGTCGAAGCCGGTGGTGTTTGCCCCTGATTAAAATTATAAAAAGTGAATAAATAAGTGATATAATTCATAATTATATTGATATGATATTATGCAAATTGGTAGCAAATATAAATATAACTATTAGTTTAATTACTATTAGTTTAATTATTTAAGTTGCAAAAACTTGCAAAAAGGAAGGCAGCCAATGATTAGACAGCCAGCCGCAATGGGTTATTTCTACCCCGCTGGAGCGGACAAGATTAGGGATTTTATTGCATCTTTTAATATTATCCCAAAAACGGAAAAAATCGATGCATTCGGCATAATATCTCCCCACGCGGGGTATGTTTATTCAGGTAAAACCGCATATATGGGTTTTTCCGAAATTAATATAAAAAGCAATATAATCATTATAGGCCCTAACCATACGGGAATTGGCGCGGATTATTCGGTTATGGCCTCCGGAGAATACGGATTTAGGGACTTCGATGTTCCGGTTAATTCCGAATTTGCGGAGGCTATTATTAACGAAAAAGGCAGCCCGTTTACCGGCGATGAGCTGGCGCATATAAAAGAACATTCCATAGAGGTTCAAATCCCGCTTCTTTATAATCTTAAAAAGGATTTCAAAATAGTTCCTATCGTTGTGTCATTCGTAAAATACGGCGACATTGTTCATGCCGCACAAATTATCTTTAACGCCTTAAAAAAATCAAACCTGCTTGACGATGTTTTGATAGTCGCAAGCTCAGATATGACCCATTACGAAAACGCTGAATCTGCAAAAACTAAAGACGGCGTTGCAATAAATGAAATTTTAAATTTAAATCCCGAAGGGCTTTACAACAAAGTAAGGGAGCATGATATTTCGATGTGCGGTTTTATCCCGGCTTCTATAATGCTTAACGTTGCTAAAATGGCGGGGCGGACGCATGCCAAACTTATTAATTACACCAATTCAGGCGAAGTTTCGGGGGATTATTCCAACGTCGTAGGGTATTCCTCCATCATTGTATATTGACAATAAATAATTTTAGTTTTGATTTATAATATATAAATGGATGGGATAAAAATTAGAACCAGATTTGCCCCGAGCCCGACGGGGTATTTACATATAGGCGGCGTTAGGACTGCCCTTTTTAACTATGCTTACGCCAAACACTTTGGCGGAAAATTTGTTTTAAGAATCGAAGATACAGATTTCGAACGTTCCGCAAGGGAGTTTGAAGCCGATATATTGGACAGCCTTGAATGGCTTTCCATTGTTCCGGATGAAGATATCGTTTATCAATCCCAAAGGCTTGATATTTACAAAACTTATGTGGACAGGCTTTTAAAGGAGGGTAAGGCTTACTACTGCTTTTGTTCTAAAGAACTTTTGGAGGAAGACAGAATCAGGCTCCTGACCGAAGGTAAAAAGCCTATGTATATCGGGAGGTGCCTTGATTTACAGCCCGGTGAAATAAATTTGTCAAAGCCGCATGTGATAAGATTTAAAGTCGAAAGAGGGCAGGGGCTGGCCACCGGCTTTAAAGATTTAATAAGAAACCAGTTTGTAAATTTTAATAATAACGAAATAGACGATTTTGTCCTTGTCCGCGAAGACGGGATTCCGACATATAACTTTGCCGTCGTTATAGATGATGCGCTTACGGGAATAACCCACATAATAAGGGGGGACGACCACCTCAGCAATACCCCAAAACAGATAATGCTGTATGGCGCGCTCGGCTTTAAGGTGCCGGAGTTTGCCCATGTGCCAATGATACTGGGGCATGACGGAAAAAGATTATCCAAAAGACACGGGGCAGCCTCCGTTAATCAGTATAAAAAAGAGGGATTTTTACCGGAAGCCTTAGTTAATTACTTAATCAGGCTTGGGTGGTCGCACGGAAACGATGAGATATTTTCCATGGATGAGATAATAAGATATTTTGATTTAAAAAGTATAAGCAAATCTGCCGCAATATTTAATGCCGAAAAGCTTTTATGGTTAAATTCCCATTACATTAAATCCAAAGACCCGTTTGACATCTCCAACCTGTTAAACGAGATAAAGGATGCTTCTCAAAAACCTTTAATAAGCGATATTCAAACCGTTTCGCTTATAGATTCCCTTAAATCCAGGGTTAAGACACTTGCCGAGTTAAGGCAAAAATTGAATTTTTTTATAAATGAGGAACCTGAGTATGAAATAGGGCTTCTAAATGAATTTAATTTTAACGAAAAGGATTTATCTTTTTTAAATGAGTTTAAGATATTTCTTAGCTACTTACCCGATATTATATTTAATTACAAGGGCGATTTAAACGATAAAACTGAAATTATTAATTTCATAAAGAACTCCGTAGAATTAATAAGGCAAGAATTTAATAATTTTTTGTCCAAAAACAATTGGACTATAAAAGAAAAAGCTATGATTATAAGATTGGCTTTAACCGGAGAAAAGGTTAGCCCCCCTCTTTTTGAGATAATATTTGCTCTGGGGAAAAACAGGTGTATTAAAAGGGCCGGTGAATTTTACCGGCTTTATAAGCCAAGGGCATCTTGAAGCAAATTTTAATTTATGAATTAAATTTATAAATAATATTATGATGGCGTCGTTGCAGGTATGCGGCATAGATGAAGCGGGCAGGGGATGTTTAGCTGGTCCAGTCGTGTCGGCTGCGGTAATCATCGATAAAAAGAAAATTCCACCGGGCGCCAAGGATTCTAAACGGTTGACGGAGGTGAAAAGGAAGGAATTTTACTCAGACATTTTGTTAAATGCCGCTTCTTATTCGGTTGGTATTGCATCCAATATCGAAATAGACGAGATGAATATTTTAAATGCGGCAATGCTATCCATGGAAAGAGCGTTTTATGGATTAACCGTTAAGCCGGATATCGTTATTATAGATGGTCCAATAATCCCCCAAAATTTATTAAAATTCGATAAATTAAAAGTTATTCCGGTTATCAAGGCGGATGAAAGGATAAAAATAGTTTCTTGCGCCTCCATTATTGCTAAGGTTTTTAGGGATCGCTTAATGATTTCTTTAGATAATAAATATCCGGAATACGGCTTTAAGAACCATAAAGGTTATGCTACCAAAGAACATAAAAATAATTTATTAAAATATGGTTTTAGCGAAATACACAGAAAAACGTTTAAATTTTAAAATATTTAAAATATTTTTAATATATATATGTATAATAGAAATAAAAGTAAATCTTTATTGAGGTGAATTTATTAAAATATGGTTTTAGCGAAATACACAGAAAAACGTTTAAATTTTAAAATATTTAAAATATTTTTAATATATATATGTATAATAGAAATAAAAGTAAATCTTTAAATAAAGCTAAGGGAGACGCCGGAGAAAAGATTGCCGTGGAGTTTTTGATAAAAATAGGTTATAAGATTATAAAAACCAATTTTAGGAGTGGGCATAAGGAGATAGACATTATCGCCGAAAGCGGAAACGGGGTTTTAAATTTTATAGAGGTCAAGTCCAGGTTCGAAAATAGATTCGGGAGACCTATCGAGGCGGTGGACAATGCCAAAAAGGATAAAATAATTAAAATTTCTCAATTTTTTATGAATAAATTTAATATTAGCAACAAATCTGTAAGTTATGGTTTAATTTCGATAGAATTTATAGAACGGGGCGGGGTAATACTAATTTATTTTGAGAATGCATGCGATTAATATACTGCTTGCGCAGATAAATCCGCATATAGGGGATTTAAGGAAAAACATAGAAAAACACCTTAGGCTTATTAAAAAAGCAAAGAAGGAAGGGGCCGGGCTTGTTATTTTCCCAGAGCTTTCTCTGACAGGTTATTTTTTAAAAGACAGTGTTTATGATATGGGTGTAAATATCGATAGCGAAGAGGCGTCCATATTCAAACCGCTTTATAAGGCGAGTTTAGATCTTAATGTATCCGTTATTGCAGGATTTGTAGAAAAGGACGAAAATTATAATTTTTATAACTCGTCTTTTTGCATTTCAAAGGGGAAAATTATAAATGTTCACAGAAAAGTTTACCTTCCCACATACGGCATGTTTGAAGAGCTAAGGTATTTTAAACCGGGGGGTGGATTTAGTATTTTCGATATGGCCGGTGTTAAGGCTTCCATTCTAACCTGCGAAGATGTCTGGCATCTTTCCTCATCTTATATAGCGGTTAACAAAGGCGCACATATTATTATAGTAAATTCTGCATCCCCCGCGAGAGGCATTATGACGGGGCTTAATAAATTCACCTCAATAAAGATGTGGGAAGAATTGCTCTCGGTGATTGCTTTTTATTACAGAAGCTATGTAATATATGTTAACAGGGTGGGTTATGAAGACGGCATTGGATTTTCGGGCGGCTCATGCATATTTAGCCCTTCGGGAGAAATGGAACGGGGAATGAATTACCTCGAAGAGGGTACGATGAAAGTCGGAATAAATTTGGATCTTTTAAATAACGAAAGATTTAAAACTCCTCTTATAAGGGATGAAAATTTAAATTTAACCTTAAAAGAGATCGAGGGTATTTTAAATAAAGACAAAGAGATAATTAAATAAAAGCTACGAAATGCTATGAAAAAAGAGCTTCCGAAGATAGACGAGCATAATTTTCCGATTATTTATAAGCATCTTTCGTATTTTATCAAAGATGAGGTTGCAAAAGCAGGGCTAAAGAGTGTAGTACTTGGTCTTTCCGGAGGCGTAGATTCCACCGTCGCATGCTATATAGCGGCTAATGCTTTAGGGAAGGATAGCGTTACCGCACTTCTTATGCCTTACGAAAACAGTTCCAAAGCGAGTCTGGAAGATGCCCTGAAAACCGTGGGTTTACTCGGCATTTCCCATTATGTTATAGATATAACAAAACAGATAAACGAATATTTTGGAAATAAAAAGAATAGTGCCGGCAAGGACGAAATAAGGGTTAGGAAGGGAAATAAAATGGCAAGGGAAAGGATGGCCGTTTTATATGACTATTCCTATAAACTCAAATCATTAGTTTTAGGGACAAGCAATAAGTCGGAACTGCTTTTGGGTTATGGTACAATTTACGGGGATATGGCATCCGCTTTAAATCCTATCGGGGATATTTATAAGACCCAAATATACCAGCTCGCAAAACATTTAGGGGTTCCGGAAAGCATAATCCAAAAACCTCCTTCGGCGGATTTATGGGCGGGACAATCGGATGAAACCGAGCTGGGTTTTACTTATGAAGCTGCCGACAGCATAATGTATCTTCTAATAGATAAAATATATAAACCGGAAGTTGTTGTATCGTTGGGCTACGATGAAAATCTTGTAAATAGAATATACGATAAAATAAAAAAGTCTCAATACAAAAGACGTATGCCATTGATAGCCAAGATTTCCGAGCGGACGATAAATATAGATTTTAGGTATTTAAGGGATTGGTCGTAATCAGATGGCCGCGCTATATCTTGTTGCTACCCCGATAGGAAATCTTGAGGATATTACGATAAGAGCCCTTAAGGTTATGAGGCAGGCAGATTTTATAGCCTGCGAGGATACAAGAAAAACAAGGATATTAACCTCCCGTTATCATATAAAAACCCGTCTTATTTCGTATCACGAATACAATAAAAAGTCGGCCGCGGAAGGCATAATTAGCAGTATAGCGAAGGGCAAGGAGGTTGTCCTCGTGAGCGAAGCCGGAACGCCGTTAGTGTCCGATCCAGGTTCATACCTGGTAAAATTATGCATGGAGAAGGGAATAAAGGTAATCCCGATACCCGGCCCCTCCAGTGTTTTAAGCGCCGTTTCAGCAAGTGGTCTCGATATTTCCGAATTTACTTTTGTAGGTTTTTTACCCAAAAAGGCCGGTAAAAGAAAAAAACTTTTAAACAAATTAAAAAATGAAAAGAGGACTTTTGTGATGTTCGAACCGGCAAGAAGCATTAAAAAATTATTTGAAGAGATAGGAGATATTTTCGGAAACGCCACAATATGCTACGCAAAAGAACTGACTAAAATGTATGAATTTATAGAAACCAAAGACCTACAAACTTTAAAAGAAGAATTAGATAGCAATTCAGACCTTCTAAAAGGGGAAATTACCCTCGTTATTGACCCGAATCCTCGTGTACTCCCGCCTTTTCCGGAATAACAACAAAATCCCGATTTGTAAAAATAATAATATATGTAATTGTTACAAAATTGTTACAAAAATGCAACAAAATTTAACAGAAATTTAACGGAATTGTCATAAAAAATGGGCAATCCAAATGTTATACTGACGATAATTTATTTTTAATGATTTTAAAATTTTTTAGTCCTATTTATTAGTATTTCTATAACGTAGTATTTCTATAACGGAGGGGACATGGATAGAAGGGACTTTATAAAATTAACTGGGCTTAGTTTTTTAGGCGGATTAGTTCTTAATGATTTTAAACTTAAAAATAAATTATCGTCAGTATAACATTT
>JAMCUF010000024.1 GCA_023381755.1 Deltaproteobacteria bacterium | reverse complement strand
ACGGCAAACATCCAAAGGTTTACCTGAATAAATCCTTAATATCGCATATAGGTATACCCGAAGGTTATATCGACAGGGTTAAGAAGATTAAGATTGAAGAAATCAGGAAGAGGGAAAATATTTATAGAAAAGGCGGAGAAAAAATAGACACCCATGGTAAAATAGCAATAGTCGTGGATGACGGCATTGCAACAGGGGCATCGATTAAGGTTGTCATAGAAGCCCTTAAAGAAGAAAAGCCGGAAAAAATAGTTGTTGCCGTTCCGGTTATTCCGGAAGACACTTTAAGGGAATTAAAAAAGATCGTGGATGACGTAATTGTTTTAAGCGCTCCCGGCGAGTTTTATGCTGTGGGCGAATTTTACGAGGATTTCAGCCAGACCACCGATAATGAAGTGATATCGCTTCTACAAAAATCAAAATCCTGAAAATCAAAATTCTTAATCGTTAAGTTTTAAATTAATTTCACTATCCGCCGTTTATAATTATACGGTAGTGTAAGATAAGCCGCGTAAATCTCTCCCTGGTTGTTATAAAATTTTATTGATGATTTAAATTATTTAGTGTTGTTTTTGTGATTTAAGTCAATTTAATCGGGTTATATATTTGATAAACTTGGATTTAGAAAAGAAGATGCTTATAATTTATACGGGTGCAAGAAATTTATAAGCCCCGATTAAATTAATAGGTGATAACGAACCGGAGGTTTGTGTTATGGCCACAGTTAAAGAAAATGATATTTTGGAAAAATTAAAAGGCATAGTGGACCCGGAACTGGGAGTGAATATAGTTGATCTGGGGTTGGTTTATAAAGTGAATATAGACGAGAAGGGAAATGTCGGGTTAGATATGACTTTAACGGCTAAAGGATGTCCAATAAGCGGCGTGATAAAATACGAGGTGGAAGAAGCGCTCAAAAGCATTTCCGGCGTCAATGACGTAAGCGTGAATTTTGTTTGGGAACCCGAATGGAACCCGTCTATGATAAAAGAAGGTGTATTAAAAGGCTGAAAACATATTAATTAATTTCTTAATTTTATTGCGACGATGAACGCTACCGACAGTTCCATTAATATAGCGCTGAGGCATATTAAGACGGCCCTGATATTTTTGCCCGTCTTTTTCTTTTTGATGTTCTTAGACGCAAATAGCTTCAGTATCTACTTTTTTATGAACACAAAAATCATTTCCCTCACCCATATATTTACCCTCGGCTTTTTGGTGATGGTGATTATGGGAGCATCTTACATGCTTCTTCCTGTTGCGCTCGGCATAAAAATAGCCTATGAAAAACTTTTTTTCCCCGTATATTATTCCTATGTCGCATCTTTTTTGCTTTTTATTACAGGGATGCATTATTTCATCACCGTTTTAATAGCGCTGGGCGGGCTATTTTTATTTATCAGCCTTTTGGTTTATAACATTAACATCCTTGCGAGTTTAAAAAAAATAAAGAGGTGGGACTATTCGGCGCTGGGGATTCTTTTTGCTTACTCCTATCTTTTTATAGGTTTATCTATCGGGTTGTATCTGGCCTTATCGTTTTACTTTAATATAGGTTTTAATCTTTTTGACATTTTAAAGGACCATATTTACGTGATGTTTGCCGGCTTTATTATTATGCTTTTTATAGCTATTTCGTACAGGCTTCTTCCGATGTTTTATATGACAAAAACGCCTGCCGGTTACCTTTGGAAAACAGACTTGATAATTATTAACTTAAGTATAATTATCATATTAATCTCATCGTTTTTTACGGGGGGAGCCGGCTATATTTATTTAAACGGTACCGGCGAAGCGCTTTTAGGGCTGGGAGTTTTGCTATATTGCTTTATATTTTTTAACCTTATGCTGAAAAGGCTTAAAAAGAAACTTGACGTCACCACATTTTATTTGTATAGCGGGGTTATATTTTTGGTTTTGGCAACCGTTGCCGGTTTGTCGTTAATGATTATACCTGAAAGAATGGCGGGGTTTTATTATAGCATATATTATTCCCTCGGATTTACCGCCCTTTTTTGTTTTGCCGGTATGATTATTATCGGGTTTTTGCATAAAATATTCCCGTTTTTAATCAGCCTAAAGATGTTTGAAAAGGCAAAGAAAGGCGCTTATAATAAACTTTTCGCCAATATGAAAACTAAATATTTTGAATATTTAATCTTCGGTCTTTTTTTGATTGGCGGGCTCCTCGGAATTTTTTCTTTATTTTTGGCATATATAGTCTTAATTAAACTGGCTGCCGTTATTCTTTTAATTTCTTCATTATTGCTTTTAATTCACATATTTTCAATGGAATGGTAAACCGCTTTTCCTTGATAACCATAAAGGGGATCGATTATTTCCATACCTTTACCGTATAAAGGTCTTCGCTTGTTTCTTCCGTCAAAAATTTATAACCTGCGTCTTTTAACCTGGGATATAAATGTAGTGGCTTTCTTTCGTGGGTTATATATAAGGCTTCGTCACCTTTAAGATTTTCTAAAATTTCGAATATCTTAAGAAGCGGCTGGGGAGGTTCAAGCCCCCTCACATCTATTGTAATATTTTTTTGATGAGCCAAATTTTTAAGGTCTTCGTCGGTAAAATTATTTTCATCCGCTTCCTCCGAAATTTTATTTAATTTATTGCCGGTTTTATCCCTGAAAAATATAATTTGAAACCCTTCGTTCGTCCGGCTGGTTACATGTTCAAAACCCTTATTTTTTAAAACGGAATATAGCGGGAACGGTTCAAAGCTGTTTGTTAAATCCAGGGCTTCATTATCCTTCAGATTGTTAACCGCTTTCATAATTTTTTGAAACGGGTCCGTGCCGTTTTTAATATCGTCTCTGACATCCAATTTGACATGTTTTAATGTATCCGTATTTTTCATAACGCATGCTTCTCCTTATTTATTTTTCTTATTTTTATTAAATTAAATTATTTCTGAATTTATTTGCAATTTATTTACCTGACAGCCCGCATTTTTTCCATTATGGACCCCTTTTCGGCCGCGGATAAATGCATATCGGCCATATTAAATAAAATATTATCCTCCTTGTCGATATGCTCGGATAAAAGGGAAATAAAGGAATTTCCGATGGATGTAATAATTTCATAATCGCCGCTGTTTTGATAATTAGATATGGCGGCCTTAAAGTCATTGGAAAGTTCCCTGCTGTGCTTGTGTTCAATAAGCATAACATGGATGGGGCCTGTTTCCATGCCTATGTAATTTCCCAAAACGGGGAATAACGCCTCCTCCTCCTTTTTAAAATGAATTTCTAAATCCCTGTCGATAAAATCAGTTATCTCATGAAGCTGATTTATAAGGTTTCTTCTCAGGCTATCTGCCGAACTTCCGTCGATCTTTTTTAAGTACCCCCCAAGGTTATTTAAAACCCCCCTGACGGTTTCATGGTCGTTTCTTAAAGACATAATCGGATCAAGGTTTGTATCCATACCAGCGGCTCCTTATTTAATTTTTATTTTTATACAATTCATATAATATGATATAATATGACGTATAATATATCAATTATTACGGTTAAACTATTGAAATTTTATCACATATTTAATTTATTGCGGTGACAAATATCACAAAAATATAAGAAAATAATGATAAAATACATAAAATACAACAAATAACAAACTAAATAATAAGCGATAAAAATAAAAAATGATAACCCTTAAAAAGGTAAAGTATAATGGCTGAGGTGCAGGGTTGCGAACTTCCCGAGGATTTATACTACGATGTCGAAAAAGACACGTGGGCAAAGCCATTGGACGGCAATATAATTATGCTCGGAATGACCGACGTAGCTCAAACCCAGGCAGGTAAGATTTTGCATGTAACATTTAAAAAAATAGGCAGTTTTGTCAAAAGAAGGGGCAATACGGCAACAATAGAAAGCGGCAAATGGGTTGGCCCTGTCCCATCCCCCGCTTCCGGCGAAATAGTGGAGGTCAACGAAGCCCTGTTAAAAGACCCTCTCCTTTTAAACATATCTCCTTATAAGGATGCATGGGTGAGCAAGGTTAAAGCATCTGACCTGAATGAATTGAATGACCTTTTAACCGGCAGGGAAGCGGTGGAAAAATACAGGGAAAAAATAATAAGGGAACAGATTCAATGCATGAGGTGTTCGAGCCAGTAGCAGCTATGACCGGAGAAATCAATAGAAAAGAGGTAAAGCATGATGTAATACTTCTTGTCTCGAAGTGGTGCGAAGAGTGTGTGCCCGCGGATAATGCATGGAAGAGGCTGTACGAGGAACGCAAGGACTTTCGTTACAGGTCGTTAGATGTTTCCGAACCGGAAGGAAGGCGCCTTTCAATCGAGCTTTATATAAGAAGCGTGCCATCCACCGTTATAGATGGAAAACTTTCCTATGTCGGAATTCCTACCAAAGAGGATGCCGATGAACTGCTTAATTTAGCCTGATTTATCCGTAAATAAAAAAAATAGAGTCATTGGAAGGGGTCAAAGAGACCCGATAGATTTACAATTGATTTATTTATTTTAATATGTTAAAACAAAACCGGATGTCAGTTTATTTATTTTAAGTTAAATTAAGTTAAACTAAATGGAGAGAGTTATGATTAAATTTATTGAACGAAAGCTATTGTTAATCATGGTTTTAGGTTTTTTATCCGTTTTTGGCGGTTCCGTTAATGCATTTGCGGCGACTTACGGCGTATTTACCCAGCTTGCCGTTAATGTTCCGGGAAGTCCCTCGTCCATTGTCAATAAAGTTAAATCTGCCTTAAACAGCGTGCATTGGAATGTCGTCGGAACAACCGCCATGTCCCTTCCAAAAGGCGATACCCATAAAGCAATCGTCATAGTTGCAACGAATAGCGTTTACAATAAGTATATGGTTGACAACGGCAGTAATCCCGCAGCCGCTTTCGGGCTTCCTTTAAGGGTGGCTGTCTATACAACCCCGACCCAGGGTACTGTCGTAAGCATGTTAAATTTACCGGCTTTGGCAAGAACATTTTCGGGAGACTCTTACGTAAAGTATGCAATCGAAGTAAATAATATGTTAAAGAACACCATAAGGGGCGCGGTAGGCGGCAGCGTTTCAAATCAGCAATATGGCCCGATGAGAAGCGGAAGGTTTCCGGGTGGTATCGGCGGCGGTTCTTTTCCCGGCAGTATCAGCCAGATATCGAACTATTCCGGCAGTACCAATTCTAATTTAAGGGGCGTCGCGAAGTTGGTAGAAACCGGCATCAGCCACAATAGCGGCAGATGGCGGTTAGTTTATGAGATAAGCCAACCGTCAATAGGTTTTATAGAATTCGGTGTTACGAGGAATTCGACGGAGAGGCATGCGGTAGCTATTGATAGCGGCGTAAGGGCAACCTCTGCCTATAGGAACCCCGGAATAGACCACGCCCCGTCTTTTCCGATAGAAATACTTGTTTACAGGGATGGAAAATATACCGACGTTTCGATGCTTGGCGAAATGTGGAGAATGAAGTATTATTTTTCCGATGCCGGAATATTGGCATTTATGACGCACATGGGAATGCCCGGTTCCATACAGGGTTCTTTGAAACAGATGGTTTTATACGGGCTGGCATACTAAACTTATGAAGGAGAAGCGGCGGGTCTTTAGTTTTTGAAAAGATAAACTCATGCGCAATGATTTATTGATTTATCCGCAATTGGAGTATCCGCAATCGAGGCATACCATGCAGCCTTCCGCGTGTTTTAAATTAGAACCGCCGCACATGGGACAGGCGCCCCTTTCCTGAACTTGATATGTATCGCTATAACCGTTTTTTTTATGTTTATTAGTTTTTTCGTTTACGTTTGGCAGGTTTTGCTTATGATGGATTGAATCCCGCAAGTATATTGACTCTAACAGGCTTTTTTCAAGCGCCTTGCCGATAGCATCCGCGCATGAATATATTATATTGGCGCCAAAACCGTACGGTATATTACACCTGATTCCTTTTAGCTGGTTAATTATTTCTTCCGTGCCTATTCCGGACCTTAACGCTAAACTTACCATTCTGCCGGTTGATTCGGTTTGAGATTGGGCACACCCGCCAGATTTGCCTATAGAGTTGAATATTTCAAAGGGGTTTCCTTTTTCGTCGTAATTTATCGTTACATATAAAGGGCCGCAACCTGTCATTGTTTTGATGGTAATTCCGTGTATAATGTCGGGTCTTTTTCTTGGTTCTATTTGTTTGCCGGTTTCTTTGTTTAAGCTGCCTGCCGCATCGCTTTTGCCGGCGGCAGCCGGCTTTGCATCTATGGGCGCAGGTATCAAAGAGCCGCAGATGGGGCATGCATATTTTTTATCCGGAGAAGGGCCTGTCGTCAGGACTTGTTCCCTTGAGCCGTCCCTGTAAACGGTAATGCCTTTTAAATCGAGGCTGTACGCCAGCATATATACTTCTTTAATATCTTCTTTTTTTGCGGAATTTGGAAAATTAACGGTTTTGCTGACCGCGTTATCGGTATGTTTTTGAAATGCCGCCTGCGCCAACACATGCCATTTTGGCGCAATATTATGCGAGGTTATAAATATGCGGTTCAGATATTCATAAATTTCAGGGGATAACAAACCTGCCGCGGCGCTTTCGTAAGATTTGCCCATATTGCCGTTTTTAATGACAAAATCTATTAATTTTGCCGAGTATAGGCCGGCATCGTCTAAGGCGCCTTTAAAATTTTTGTCAACTTCTATCAATGTTTGATTATCCAGAACATGCCTTTCGTAAGCTAAAGCAAACAGGGGTTCTATTCCGCTCGATGCCCCGGCTATTATACTTATAGTTCCCGTCGGGGCAATTGTTGTGGTCGTGCCGTTTCTCATTGCCTTATAGCCCCTTTTTTTCCAGACGGAGCCTTCGAAGTTGGGGAAACAGCCCCTTATCAATCCCAATTCTTCCGATTTTAATTTTGACTCCCCGTCGATAAAACCCATTATTTTTTCAGCCGTCTTAAGCGCTAATTCGCTATTATAAGGTATTCCCAATTTTATAAGGGTATCAGCGTACCCCATAATGCCCAGCCCTATTTTCCTGTTGGAAAGCGTTACCTGTTTTATCTTTTCGATGGGGTAACGGTTTTTATCTATTACGTTGTCCAAAAAATGAACTGCCGTATGAACGGTTTTTTTAAGCGCTTTAAAGTCGATAAATTCGAGATAATAAGGCAATATATCGCCCGCGCTTCCGTCAAGCCTTTTTAATGCCTCTTTATAATTAAATTTACCTTTTTTGCCTTCGCCCCCCTTGATGAATTTTCCCAGATTAATAGACCCCAAATTGCAGGATTCGTAAGCCATAAGGGGCTGCTCTCCGCAAGGATTAGTGGCTTCGATTTTTCCGGCCTTGGGGACAGGGTTAAGCTTATTTATTCTGTCTATGAAGATAATTCCGGGTTCCCCGCTCGACCACGCCATTTCAACGATAAGGTCGAAAACTTCTTTGGCGTTGAGATATTTCACTATTTCGTTATTTCTGGGGTTTAACAAAGGATAATCTTCGCCTTTCAATGCATGTTCCATAAAATCTTCGGTTATGGCAACGGAAATATTAAAGTTGTTAAATTTCGAGGTATCTTTTTTAGATGTTATAAAGTCTAATATATCGGGGTGGTCTATCCTTAAGATGCCCATGTTGGCCCCCCTTCTTGTCCCGCCCTGTTTAATCGCTTCGGTGGCGCTGTTAAATACCTGCATAAAGGAAACGGGCCCGCTTGATACGCCTTTTGTGGAATGTACGACGTCGTTTTTCGGCCTTAAATTAGAAAAAGAAAAGCCTGTCCCTCCCCCGCTTTGATGTATTAATGCGGTATTTTTTATCGCCTCGAAAATAGATTCCATAGAATCTTCAATCGGAAGGACAAAACAGGCGGAAAGCTGCTGCAGTGGCCTTCCCGCATTCATTAGGGTGGGGGAGTTCGGTAAAAAACGGAGGCTTGTCATCTCTTCAAAAAATTCCTCTTCTATTTTTTCGGCTTCCCGTTTGGTTTTGCCGTAATTTAAATCGGCTTCGGAGATATTTTTTGCCACCCTTTCAAACATTCCGGATATTGTTTCTATAATTTCACCCTTTTCATTTTTAGCCAAGTACCTCTTTTTTAAAACCGTTATACCGTTTTCGGAAAAGCTTTTTGTAAGCAGGCCATTTTTATCTTTCATTAATGCCCCCTTTTTAAAATTTCTTTTTCATTTTAGTTTTTTAATTAACAATATGTTAATATATTAACAATATGTAGATATGTTTTTTTATTTATATACAATATATTGTAATTTATCTTTTGTCAATATCTTTTTGTGAGAATCGTTTTTGATTGTAAATCATTTTAAAAAGTTTTATAATTCTAAGGTATGATTAATATAAAATTAATATATAAAAATAAATAGTAAATAATAAATATACAAAAATTAGAAGGGAATATACGATAAAATAAGATAATGCATAGCTTAAATTACCTGCACGGCATAAGCATTCTAACGCACATTCTAAACACAAACATCGTTGTAAAATTAGTCCTTTTAATCCTGCTTTTCTTCTCCTTGGCGTCATGGGCTATTATCTTTTACAAGTTAAATTATTTCAATAAAGCGAAAAAGGAAGACAAAGAATTTCTCGATTTATTTTGGGAATCGAAAAGATTGGATTATGTTTATTCATTTACTAAAAATTTTGATTATAGCCCGATAGCTTCCATGTTTCATGCCACATATAAAGAGCTTATAGGCATTAAAAAAAAATCCGAGGAAAATAATAAACTTCCTGATAAAGAAAATAATGAAGAAAATCAAGCGTATATAGAAAGGGCTTTAAAGAAATCGCAGCTTGCGTCTATTGCAAAACTTGAGGTTTCCCTTCCATTTCTGGCGACGGTTGGTTCTACCGCCCCGTTTATAGGTTTATTCGGAACGGTTTGGGGGATAATGACATCGTTCGAAAGCATTCAAAAGGCGGGAACAGCCGGCCTGGCAGTTGTCGCCCCCGGCATCGCGGATTCGCTGATTGCAACGGCGGCAGGACTTTTTGCCGCAATTCCAGCCGTTATTGCCTATAACTATTACTCGAATAAGGTAAGGGTGATAGCCAACGAAACAATAGATTTTGCGTATGAATTTATGACAATAATCGAAAGGCAGATTTTAAAATAAATAATTATGGCTGCATTCTTTGACAACAGGGACGATAGAAAGGGTTTTTCTTTGGAACGCAAGCTCATGTCCGATATAAATATCACCCCGTTCGTTGATGTCATGCTCGTTCTTCTTGTCATCTTTATGGTAACGGCCCCGATACTGGTTCACGGGATAAAGGTTCATTTGCCGTCCGCTTCGGCGAGGGCATTAAAAGCCCCGGAGAAAACAATAGTCGTTTCGGTTGCTTCAGGCAGGGAGCTTTATATAAACGATTTGAGGGTAAGTCCCACCCTTTTAACTCAAAAATTGAAAGTTTTATACAAAAACAGGAGGGATAAACAGGTGTTTCTCAAGGCAAGTTCATCCCTGCCTTATGGCTATATAATAAGGATTATGGCTGCAATAAAGGATGCGGGCATAACAAAAATCGGCATGGTAACGGCAAATCTTAGGCATATTAAGTAAATGCGCCTATAAAATTATTATATTCACTTTTTGGCAAGTTTTTTGGCAAGTTAAAATGTTTAATGAAAACCTGCGCGGAATTAGAAGATATTATGTATATTCGGCTTTATTCCACCTATTTCTAATAGGTTTGATAGTTTATTTATCCATAAGGTATAAACCTGAAATTCAATCTATCGGCTCGAATGTGGTTGTCAGCGTTGTAAGCAGTGTTCCCGGACCGCCTGCTTCGGTGAGGGCAATATTAAAACCGCCTGCGCCAAAGGCGAACGTGAAAGCCGTCAGTCAGCCTGCCCCGGCAAAAAAACCTGCGCGGTTGCCGGCTTCTATGGTTTATCCAAAAAAGGTTCTAAAAAAGGTTCTGCCTTCGCCAAGCCCTATGCCTGCTAAAAGACCCGTTATGACGCCGGTTCCGGCGGTGAATTCCAATGTCTATACAAATTTACATAACATGGTAAGCCTTAACAATGCATATAGCAGGGTTCAGAAATCTTTGGTCAGGGGGAATATCCATAAATTTCAGGGTTACGTCAATAAAATAGTGCCGATTATTATGTCTCATTTTAATATTTCTCTTTCCAAGTATTTGCATTATAAGTCTGTGGTTGCCATTCAAATATCCGGCTCCGGCAGGATTTATGGCGTTAGGCTCGTTAAATCATCGGGTAACGGTTATTTTGATTCCCAATCGGTTGAGGCGGCAAAGTCGTCAAACCCCTTACCCCCGCCGCCTAAGGGATTCATGAGCTTTGTAAACTCTAATAACGCCGGCGAGGGGGCTTTAATAGTTTTTAATCCTAAAGAGATTCTGAAAAATAAGTAGTATTATAATAAGTAGTATTATAATTATAAGTAAATAAGCAGGTAAATAAGCGGTATGCGATATGTGCGGCGAAGGCCGCACGGTAAATAATATAAAATAAATACGGAGGGAGCAAAGCAGCAAAAAATGTTTAAATTTCAAGGTTCTTATAAGGATAAGTTTTTTTACGCCGGATTGGCTTCTTTACCTGTTTTATTTTTCCTATTTTTGCTTCCGGTAAATTCTTACGCAAAGATATATATAAATATTTATGCCGCAAAAATTAAAAAGATAAGGGTCGCCGTTCCCGACTTAAAAAATATATCAAGTTACAGGCGGCATCAAAAAATTGCAAAAAATGCTGCCCGCATAATCAGGCATGACCTTTCTGTCATCGGATATTTTCACGTGGTAAATCCGCTTTCATATCTTGAAAGCCCCCGGCATGCCCCGGTAAGCGTTAAGAAGATAGATTTTGCGAACTGGAGCGTGTTAAATGCGCAATACCTGATAAACGGCGAATATAAAACAAAAAACGGGGTTATAAAAATTAAGGCAAATCTTATAAGCGTCTATACCCAAAAATTACTTTTCACTGAAGAATTAAAGGGGCGCGTTAAAGAATACAGGTATTTGGCAAATAAGTTTGCCGACGATATACTAAAATTTTTGACGGGGGTTAAGGGGCCATTTACGACAAAAATATTTTTCGTCGGAGAAAGAGGCGGGGTGAAAAATATTTTTATGATGGATTTCGGCGGACACAGGGTTAAAAAAATTACCGATAATACGTCAATTAACATATTTCCGCATCCGTCCCCCGGCGGACACAGGGTTGCCTACATTTCCTTTAAGGATGGCAATCCGGCTATTTTTATTAAAAATTTAAATACCGGCGGCACCGTAAAGCTTAATCTTCCGGGGCCCGCCGAGTACGTCTCCTGGTCGCCCGGAGGAAATAAGCTTGCAATAGCGCTTACTCCGGACCATTACAACACCGAAATATATACGATAAACATAAACGGGGGAAATTTAAAGCAGTTGACCTACACCGGCGGGATTAACACATCTCCGTCGTTTTCTCCCGGCGGAAATAGAATCGCTTTTGTTTCGAATCGCGGGGGAAGTCCCCAAATTTATTTAATGAATGCGGACGGAAGCGACCAGCGCAGGATTACTTATAACGGCAGTTATTACAACACGAGCCCGGCATGGTCTCCGGGTGGAAAGAAGATAGCGTTTGCCTCGCTTGTAAACGGCGAGCTTCAGGTGTATGTCATGAATACGGATGGAACCGATGAAAGGCAGATTACCGATACGCTTTATAGCGCCCAGCATCCCGCATGGACAAGGGATTCGAGAATAATAACTTTTGATACCGAGGCTGCGGGGAGACAGGAGTTATTTATGATAGATGTAAACGAAAGCGGTATGATGAGGCTAATGCCCCGTATATTTCCCGAAATGCAAAACTATTACAGCCCTGAGTGGACGTTAAAATCGCCGCATTGAAAAATATAAAGTTATGTGTTAACCTTTAAGGGCAAGGCAAGTACTTAAAATTAGACTATATTTAAAGTTGATTATAAAATTTTTAACCTTTAACAGGGGTCGTTATCGTTATGAAAGATAAAAAATATTTTAGGGTTTTTCTTTTGTTTTTTGCTTTTTTATTTTTTACATCGGTTTTTTTATCGGGATGCGCGGAGATGGAACCGGATACCATCCACCAGTTGAAGCTCCAAGTTCTATAACTCCCATGAAGAACCGGCAAGTTAACCCGGGCCGTGACCCAGAGCGATGCTTATTTGGGGCAGAAGATTCATAATATCCAGGTGAATGTCGCCAATCAAGGGGTGAAGATATCGGGTGTAAATTCAAAATTAAGGGGTATTTATGGAAAATATGAGGAAGAATCCCACAGTCTTCATATGCTCCAGAAAAGGTTTAAGGAATACCGCTTAATTGTCAATAGAGAGCTCGTCAAATTACTAAATGCAGTCAAAATAAAATCATCTTTAAAAAAGATAAAAGAGCCTGTTCCTGCCGAAAAGATAAAAGAGCCTGTTCCTGCCGAAAAAAAGGTTACTCAAACAAGTCCCGGGCATGCAGATTTTAATAAGGGCATGGATTTATATAAAAACAAGGATTATGCCGCCGCCGCCGCCTTCTTCAGTAAACTTATAAGTAAATATCCGCAGTCGGAAGACGCTCCGGATGCTTTATTTTATAAGGCCATGTCAAATTTCAACCTTAAAAAATATCCCGTATCCATACTGGAGTTTCATAAATTTTCCGAACTTTATCCGAAAAATACGCATACTTCTGTGGCGATATATTTGCAGGGGATGGGTTTTTTGAAGCTTTCCGATAAGTCGGATGCGTCGATTTTATTTCGTCAGGTCATTTCAAAATACCATAATACGAGGGCTTCAAAACTTTCGGCAAAAGAGCTTAAAAAACTTTCGAAATAAAGGAATGAGCTATTCCAAAGATATTATTAATCTGGCATTTGAGTCAAGCTGCGACGATTTCTCCTGCGCCGTGCTTTTAAAAAACGGCGGCGGTATAAAGATACTTTCCAATATAATATATTCGCAGGACTTTGTGCATAGTATTTACGGCGGCGTCGTCCCAGAACTTGCTTCGAGAAACCATATAAAGGCGTCGCTGCCGGCCCTGAAGGGGGCTCTCTCAAAAGCCGGTACCGCTTTAAAGGATGTCGGCTTGGTATCGGCAACGGCTGGTCCGGGGCTTGTCGGGTCGCTATTAATAGGGCTTATGGAAGCAAAAACAATATCCTACGCGTTAAATATTCCCTTAGTCAAGATAAACCATATCGAAGGACACATTTTTAGCCCCTTCTTGGGAAACAAGGAGGAGTTTCCCTTTATCG
Organism: Deltaproteobacteria bacterium; assembly: GCA_023381755.1. Lineage (GTDB taxonomy): Bacteria > SZUA-79 > SZUA-79 > Acidulodesulfobacterales > Acidulodesulfobacteraceae > Acidulodesulfobacterium. The sequence continues at coordinate 14,630 of JAMCUF010000024.1, read as the reverse complement.
CGCTGGTAATTTCAGGGGGGCATACCCATATATACCTGGTAAAATCCCACAGCGATATAAAACTTATCGGAAAAACAAGGGATGATGCCTGCGGGGAATTATTCGATAAGGTTTCAAATTACCTCGGTTTCGGTTATCCCGGCGGCAGGATTATAGACGGACTTGCCGAAAAGGGCGACAGAAATGCGTTTAAATTTCCCCTTCCGATGGAGCATAGCCGTAATTTAGATATGAGTTTTAGCGGGCTTAAAACGGCTGTCATCTCTGCGGTGGATAATTTAGGGGGTCCGGGTAAAATTGAAGACGATGCCGTTTTGGATATTTTCGCTTCACTCAGGGAGGCGGCAGCTAAAATTCTTTATAAAAAGACCCTGGATGCCTGCAATATTTATGGAATAAATACGGTGGCGGTTTCCGGCGGGGTTTCCGCCAATTCGAGAATCAGGTCCCTTTTTACGGGGCTTGAAAAAAAATCAGGTTTTAAAATAATCTTTCCTTCCGTGCCGCTTTCGACCGACAATGCCGCAATGATTGGCTATGCCGGATATTTTAAGCCCTCCGTAGATCCGGTTAAAAATAAGGAGGAATTTTTCAATATTAACGCCGATTCTTCATGGGAGTTATAGGTTATAATATAATGGGAAAACCGATGGGAAAACCGCCTAAACGCCGCAAAGTAATCTATGGCCAAAATTTTTTGATTAATGAAGCCGTTGCCCGCAATATTGTGGATTCGTGCGGGTTTTCCATTAACGATAATGTCCTTGAAATAGGCCCGGGGGAAGGGATATTGACCGGATTAATCGTCGGAAATACAAAGACCTACACGATGCTGGAAATAGACCCCTTTTATTATAGTTTTATTAAAGGGAAATTTAACTTAAATAAGTTTGGGGGAATCAACGTCTTAAACATGGATGCGCTTAAATTTGATTATATAGGTTTAAGCCGCAGCCTTTCTTCCAGGATAAGGGTTGTTTCAAATTTGCCCTATGAGATTTCAGGCCCAGTTATGGAAAAATTTATAAAGGAAAAGGATGCCTTTTCAGATTTAACGCTTATGTTTCAAAAGGAGTTTGCGCGGAGGCTTTATGCGAAGGAAAATGACCGGGAAAGGGGGGCTTTAAGCGTTATCGCGGACATAAACTTTGAAATCATCGAGCTTTTGGAAGCAAGCAAATCCGATTTTAATCCCGTGCCGAAGGTTGATTCGACGGTTTTAAAGATAATCCCTAAATACCATGCGGACGATAACTATCTCTGGGCGGTAAATTCCTCATTTTTTAATTATTTTGTGCGCCAAATTTTTAAATTAAGAAGAAAAAAGCTTAAAAACTCCATATATGCATCATTTTTTGGCATACCTTCCGATATAAAGGAAAAAGTATTTGCGGAGGTAAATATCGATTTAGACAAAAGGCCCCAGGAATTAACCACAACCGAGTTTGTGAAAGCGGCAAAAAAATATGACGACTATTTAAAAACTGCCGAAAAGCGCTATAATAAAAGGCGGTTGTAACGCTTTACTCGGGTATTTATTCTTCTGCCTTAGCGGGGTAGGTAGGGAGAGGGGGAGGGTACAATGAAAAAGGTAGTTATCGCTCTTGATTTAGGCACGACCGGCAACAGGGCTATGGCCTTCGACAAAAATGCCGGCATTGCCTCCGGTTCTTATTACGAATTTCCTCAAATCCACCCCAACCCGGCATGGGTTGAGCAAAATCCATACGATATTTTAAATTCCGCCGTAAAAGCCCTTAAAGAAACCGTTGAGAAATGCGGTTCATGCGAGATAACCTCCATGGGGATTACAAACCAGAGGGAAACCGTTATATTGTGGAACAAAAAAACGGGAGAACCCGTTTACAATGCTATAGTTTGGCAATGCAGAAGAACGGCAAAGGCTTGCGAGGATTTATCGCAATATAGCAATATTGTAAAAGAAAAAACAGGTTTATTTTTAGATCCGTATTTTTCTGCAACCAAAATTAAGTGGGTGATAGATAATGTTAAAGGCGTGAAAGGTTTGATAGACAGAGGAGAGCTTGCCTTCGGAACCATCGACAGCTGGATTTTGTGGAATTTGACGGGCGGCAAGATTCACGCCACGGATGCTTCAAATGCCTCCAGAACCCTCTTATACAACATAAATACGTTAAAATACGATCCGGAGCTGCTTGGAATATTTAATATTCCGGAATCGATTCTTCCGGAGGTTTGCGACAGTAACCGTAATTTCGGTTATACGGACGGGCAAATACTGGGCAAGTCTATTCCTATAACCGGAATTCTGGGCGACCAGCAGGCCTCTCTTTTTGCGCATGGCGGTTTTGAAACAGGCGTAATAAAAAATACTTATGGAACGGGACTTTTCGTAATGACCGGAACAGGAAACAAAATTTATAATGCAGATAAGTTAGTTACGACTATTGCATGGAAATTGGATAACCTGCCGTACTATGCGCTGGAAGGCAGCATTTTTACCGGCGCCGGGGTTATGCGGTATCTTAAAGATAATTTTAATTTTATAAATTCCGCCGAAGAATCTTCCGATGCGTCAAAAAGTCTGGATTCTAACGGCGGCGTATATTTTGTTCCGGCATTAACGGGTCTTGGAGCGCCGTTTTGGGATCCAGATGCAAGGGGATTAATTATCGGCTTGACCGGTGCCGCAACTAAAGGCCATATTGTCAGGGCGGCGTTAGAGTCGTTAGCTTATCAGACAAAGGATGTTATTTTGGAATTTAAAAACTCTTTTAAAAAAGACTTGGATTTATCGGCATATAAATTAAGGGTTGACGGAAAAGCAAGTGATAACGAATTTTTGATGCAGTTTCAGTCCGATATTTTAAATATGACCGTGGAGAAAACCGCTTTTACCGAAATGACCGCCTTTGGAATTGCAGGGCTTAGCGCAATAACGACAGGTTTTTGGACAACCGGTCAATTTTATAATCTTAAAAAAATAGAAAAGGTGTATAACCCGAAAATGGACGATAAAACGAGAAACGGCTATTATGGCAGATGGCAAAAGGCCGTGTTAAAATCTTTTAAATGGGCATAATTTATGGTATAATTTAGGAAAGTTTAAGGTTTATGCCCCGGTAATACTTTTGGGAAAGGGGCTTTTCGTCCAATTAATTAATAAAAAGTAAATCAAATAAGTAAATCGAATAAGGGGGTAAAATGCGCAAAATCATTATTTTTACTTTAATTTTAATATTGTCCTTGATTGTGTTTTCGAAAGATTCCACCTCCGCCAAAATACCGGCCGGGGTCCCCGTCAATACCAAGAGCCCTGAATTTCAATACAAAAAAGCCCTCGGCGCAATGAAAGCGGGCTATTACTATACCGCAGTCCAGCATTTTCAAAAAGCTATCCTTGTAAAAGCACACTTTGCGTTAGCATGGGCGGAAATGGGGGTGGCTTTACATAAGCTTGGGTTCCCGTCCTTAGGCATAGTCTGCCTGAAGGAGGGGTTAAAATATAATCCCAATATCAAATGGGCAAAAATTAAATTAAAAGAATACCTTGCCTCTTCCAGAAGATAGTTAAGAAAGATTTTTGCCGGCCGCGACGGGTTTGCACATGCAAGAAATTATAATTTTACAAACAGGCTTGTCATGTTATATAATAAGTCATTATGGGTATTTTGGCAAAAATATTTTTTAGCGTTTTAATTTATCTCTTTGCCGAGATTTACGTATTCGTGGAGGTGTCTATCCGGATAGGGTTTTTCTCAGCCGCTATTTTGCTGCTTTCCTTTAGTATAATAGGGTATATGATTGCAAAAAGGATAAAAGGCGCCTCTTTTCGGAAAGCCATGGCGGACTATGCAAGCGGCGAATCGCCGTCCAAAAATTTAGTTAAGACGGCAGGGGTTTTTATATCCGGCGTGTTATTTCTTATACCGGGGTTTATTACCGATTTTGTTGCAATATTTTTTTTAATCCCCCTTTTGAACTATTATTTAGTATATCTGATATTTAGATATTTTAAAAATAAATTTGCCGGCTCCTTCATATACCCAAACGGTGGCGGCGATTTCGAAAATAAAACTTTCACTTTTATTTCATTGCCCTTTAATAGGAAGAATGGAAAATAAAATAATATTGATATATGCATAAAATTTTACTCAAATCAAAGATTCACAGGGTTAAAGTAACCGATGCCAATCTCGAATACGAGGGCTCTATTTCCATAGATGAAGAGCTTATGGATAAAGCCGGCATTTTGCCGTATGAGAAAGTCAGCATCTGGGATATAAATAACGGCAGCAGGTTTGAGACATATGCAATTCCGGCGGCAAGACATTCGGGAAGCGTCGTCGTGAACGGAGCTGCTTCAAGATTGGTCCAGGTTAACGACGTTATAATCGTTGCAACCTTCGGCCTTTATGATGAAAAGGAATTAAACGGATTTAAGCCGGTAGTGGTTTATGTTGACAAAAAAAACCGGCGCATCAGCTCCGCCTCTCATGCAAGCGATTCATGCAAGTGATGTTGACTAAAAAGCATTTTGCAGCAGGTTATATCCTTACATCTCCGGCGGCGGCACAGCCGCTTGTCGAAAATGGCGAATTAATAGTTGACACCCCGTCCGGCAAAATTTTATCCGTATTAAAAAGAGATAAAAAAAATCATTCCGCTTCTAAAAAAGCGGCCGGTTTTCAAACCATAATTATTCCTGGTTTCATAAACTCTCATACCCATACCGACCTCATGGTCAGGCCGAAGGCCGGCGAAGCCCGGCCAAGCGATAAAACACAGCGAGTCTTCTCGGAATGGGTCCTGTCTCTGGTAAAAATAAGGGACTCCCTTGACCTTGATCAAAAAAACAGACTCAGGATTAAGGCTTTCAGCGAGTTTGTAAAAAGCGGGACAACCCTTATAGGAGATATAATAGAAACAGATTCGTTTTATAATATCGGCGGCTTGCTTTTAAAATCCGAACTTATTCCCAGAGTCAAAGGGTTTATTGAATTAAGGGGTCTCGACCCCGCCGGTGCGCCCGCTGTGTTAAGCGAATTTAAGGCATTTTATGAAAAATATAGGGATGTTTTTAAGAAAAATGAAAATTATTTTTCCTTAGGTATTTCTCCTCATTCTATTTATTCCGTGTCGGAAGGGCTGTTTAGGGGAATAATAAAAGAAAATTCAAGCAGGGGGCTTAAAATAGCCATCCATGCCTCGGAGCATTTATCCGAAACGGAGTTTATATCCGGAAGGGGCGGGGATATCGCGGTCAATCTTTTACCGGAATTTAAGCTATCTAAATTTTCAAAACCCCTTAAGACCTTTCCGACGCCAATCGCTTATCTGAATTATTTGAAAATATTGAATAAAAACACGTCGATAATTCACGCAAATGAAATTAACGAGGTGGATATCGAAATCATAAAAAAATCCGGTGCAAATATTATCCACTGTCCGAGAAGCAATGCCTTTTTTAATTCAAAAAAACTTCCGTTAAAAAAAATATTGGAAAAGGGCATTACGGTTTCGTTGGGAACGGACAGCCTCTACTCAAATAAAACGCTGAGCATCCTTGACGAACTCAGGTATGCAAAGAAAATACATCCCGGCGTTTCTTCCAAGGACTTATTTTCCATGGCTACCATTAACGGGGCTAAAGCCCTGGCTTTTCCGAATGTTACGGGAACGCTGGAACCTGCTTCTTACGGCGATTTTATCGTTTTTAAAATGGATAAAAATATACGGATAAATGAAGGCAATATTTACGACAATATTTTATCGTTGAAAAAAAGCGGGATAATAAGGGTTGTAATGAGCGGAAATGTTGTTTATAATAACCCTGATTAAATAAGGCAAAATACTATTTATAATAAAATTATGATAAATATCGTCATACGGTTATTTAATTAAATAAATTATAGTTATAAAATCAAGGTGAAGATTATAACGGATATTGCCGAAATGAAAAGAATTTCAAAGGATTTAAAGAAACCCCACGGGCGGGTTTCTTTTATCCCCACAATGGGCAAGCTTCACGGCGGCCATATAAGGCTTATCGAGGAAGGCAAAAAATACGGCAAAACCGTTGTTTCGATATTTGTCAATCCCATGCAGTTTGGCATGGACGAGGATTTTAAGAACTATCCGAGGGATTTGGAAAATGACGCTAAAATATTAAGAGGTTTAAATATTGCTTATCTTTTTTCTCCGGCAACGGACATTGTTAAAAATACGGAAACATTTGTAGCCGGCCCCAAATATTCAAATCAGCTTGAAGGCATTTTCAGACCGGAGCATTTTCGGGGTGTGCTTACAATAGTAATGAAACTGTTCTGCATAATCAATCCTGATTTTGCATTTTTCGGATTGAAAGATTACCAGCAATATATTTTGATAAAGAAGATGGCCAGGGATTATTTCTTAGATGTTCAAATTATTCCCGTCGAAACCGTTCGGGAAAAATGCGGGCTTGCAATGAGTTCAAGAAACACATATTTCAATGAAACCGATAAAAAGAACGCCTGCAATTTCCATAAATCGTTAAAAAAGACGGCAGATTTATTTAAGGCCGGCGAAAAATCAGGCGGTAAATTGACCCTTTTTGCTATAAAGGAATTAATTAAAAGCGGGTTTGAAATAGATTATGCGAAGATTATGGATAAAGGGCTAAGTATCGAAAAACAATCCGTTGAAGCCGGCGATATTCTGATTTCCGCCATAAGATTTAAAGGGGTTAGGCTTATAGACAATATTTTTTTCGAATAATTTTTGCCGCGATTCTTGAAAAGACAAATTTTTAAGATATACTTAAAACGAATGAGGTAAAAAAGGAAACGATGAGGTTCTGACGCTTAAAACCGGTTTTATTCCGAAGCATACATGCAGTTATTATATTATATGAGGACAGGTGTCGGCAAATGAAAAATAGCTTTAGGGTTGCCCTTGTGTTCGACCGGGATTTATTTAATAAAGCCGGAATAAAAATAAAAAAGGTAATTTATGCTAAAACCTTTGACGGAAAAAAGAAAGATGGTTTAATTAAAAAATTAAAAGCAAAGGCTTTAGAAGAAAATATCCGGTTTCAAAAACGAAGGCTTCCCCGATCCTTTAATCCGGTATTTAAAGGGCATATCCTTTTTTCCAGCAAAATAAAATTCAGTGGATTAGCTAATGAAAATGAAAGCCTTATTGGTTTTGCCGGCTTATTTTTTGACAAATTGGAGAAAGATTTTGGAATTAATATTATAAATTATAGCTTAATAGCCGTGGAAGGCGCCGCTTTAAAAAAGGGGTACAAATTAAAATTATTAGATTTCGAAATGTTTAATTATAACTTTAATGAGCATAGGGCCGTAAAAAGCGAATTTACTAAAGCAGAAAATATAAAAAAAGTCAACGAACTTGCGGGAACCATCCTTACAAAATCCAAACATAAAAGTATAAATAAGAAAAAAAATCCCGCAAAGCCGGTTAAGGAAAGGGAATTAAATATAAAAAAAGAAAAGGCGATTAAAAAATCTGACAAAACCGCAGGGGAACCGGTATCCGGCGTAGATGTTAGTAAAGCCGGTACCCGCGAACAAATAAATTTAATCTCCTTGAGTTGGAGTTTATTAAGCCCGTTGGAAAACCTTCCGGTGCTGGAGAACGGTGAGCCTGCGGAGATAAGGCAAAATAGCTGGGTAAGGGTCTATTTTCAAAAACCGTGCATCAGGCAGGTTGTCTGGAGATTAAGGGATAAGCCTAAAACAAATGCCGAAAGGCCCATTTTAAGAGTATATAAGAACGATAAAATGCTGTGGTACGAGTTGCTGGACAGTCGCTTTGGCAGCAGGTATATTATGTTTCCCGATGATTACGGATTATCCGAAATATGGGTGGAGATTGGATATACCTCCGAAAAAGAAGGCGGATTCACCTTTATAGCGAGAAGCCCCGTCTGGCCTCCGGCTTGTTTATTTAAAAAAGTGCCAAAAATAAATTTCAAAAAAAGAATTCCTAAAGGAATTGCATTAATAGGCGCAACGGAAAATATCCCGGGCAGCAGGCATCTTCCAATTAATGCACCCGGTTCGGGCGGTGGTTTCTCCGGCTCCGGCGCAGGAAAATAAGTGGAGTAATCAGGTATTATATATGAAAAACGAAACAGGAAAGTGGATTCCCGTCCTGCATTTTCATTTACCGTTCGTTAGGCATCCCGAAAGTCCGAAATATCTGGAAGAGGAATGGTATTTCGAAGCCGTTACCGAAACATATCTTCCCTTATTGGAGGCTTTTGAAAACCTTGAGCGGGACAATGTGGATTATTGCCTTACAATATCTTTAACGCCGACACTTTTAAGCATGATGAACGACGATTTGCTTTCCGAACGCTTAGAGGAATATATCAGGCTGCGCTTAAAGGTTTTGGATGAAGAGGCATTCAGGACGGAAGGGGATCCAGATTTTCACCCGGTCACCCTTTTTTACAGGCAAAGGTATAGAAACTGGTATGAAAAGGTGCGAAATATCGGCGGAAAGTATCTCATAAGCGGGTTTTTAAATCACCATGCAAAAGGACATTTAGACATTATCACGTCAGCCGCTACCCATGGTTTTCTTATGTCTATGGTGGGAGAACCCGAGGCTATAGCCGCCCAAATCGAAGCGGGGATTGAAACGCATAAAAATATTTTAGGCATAACCCCCCTAGGCATATGGCTTCCAGAGTGCGGCTACACTAATGGATTCGATGCGATACTTAAGCGGTATGCCTTAAAATATACATTTCTTGATCAGCACGGAATAGAGTTAGCCGAGCCTGAACCGCCAAACGGTTGTTTTTCACCCGTTATTTCTCCATTTAATATTGTAATGTTCGGTAGAGACCCCGAAAGCTCAAGGCAGGTATGGTCTTCAAAAGAGGGCTACCCCGGAACTCCAGTTTACCGGGAGTTTTATAGGGATGTCGGATTTGATTTAGACCTGCCTCATCTCGTTCCTTTAAGGCATGGCGGCATCAAGACCTTTACGGGGCTTAAGTATTATGCCATTACAGGAAGCGGCACATATAAAGAGGCTTACAGGCCTTCGGCTGCGAAGAGAAAGGCATATGAACACGGAAATCAGTTTGTATATCACAGGGAGCTTCAATTAAATTATCTTAATGAGTGTATAAGCGAACCGATTATAGTTTCCATGTACGACGCCGAACTCTTCGGACACTGGTGGTTTGAAGGGCCGTGGTGGCTTGAGGCCGTATTCAGGGAAATGCACAAAAATATTTTTGTAAAAGCGGTTACGGCCGGGGAGGTCGCAGAAGCCTCTTTAAACAGGTATAACGAAGCAGTTGGATATGATAATGCCGCCGGTAAAAATGAAAAATACGCCGGTTTTCCGGGAGCATTATCCTTGGATGCTTGCGTAAGACACAATGTATGGGTCGCGGAGCCGGCGACGTCTTCCTGGGGCGGGGGCGGCTACGCCGAGGTTTGGCTTAATGAAAAAAATGATATTATTCAACCCTTTTTGTCGGATTTGGCAGCCGAATTAATCGATATTTGCGCAAACAGGTATAATGAGGTAAAGTATACGGCGGCAATCAATCAAGCGGCAAGAGAACTCCTTTTAGCCCAATCCAGCGATTGGCCGTTTCTACTTACGACCGGACAGGCCGCAAGTTATGCCGAAAGAAGGGTTAAGGCGCATCTTGTAAGGGCCAAAAGATGCATTTTAATGTCCGTGGGTAAAGAGCCCTATGACGATAAATGGTTTAAGGATATAGCTAATAAAGATAATATATTTCCATGGATAGACGCTAAAGCCCTGTACGGAAAAAGTATTTGTTAGCATACTCTTCGTTTCCGCCTGTTTAATTTTTATCAAAAATTAGCTGTTTTTAACAGAGTCAAATCCCGATAAAATTATATTTCTTGATTTTAAATGGTATAATTATCGGGTGCATAGACGCATAGACAAGCATATATGCATATATATAGCTCTATATATAGAGTATATGAAGAGGCTGATTTTTTATGAATCTTTTTAGGAGCAGCGATTTTTTGCCCCCGCTTGCCGAAAGGCTTAGGCCCAAAAACCTGACGGAGTTTACCGGTCAGCCCCATCTTCTTGAAGAGGATAAGCCGTTAAGGAATATGTTGGATTCTAAATTTATCCGCTCGATGATACTCTGGGGTCCACCGGGAAGCGGAAAAACAACTCTTGCAGGTATTATTGCAAATACCTTCGATTATGAGTTTTACGGCATTTCCGCAGTTTCTGCCGGTGTTAAAGAGTTAAGGGAGGTTATAGGCAAAGCCGACATTAGTCTTAAGCACTATAAAAAGCCCGTAATTCTTTTTATCGATGAAATTCACCGCTTTAACAAGTCGCAGCAGGATTTGCTTTTGCATTCCATTGAAGAGGGAAGTCTTATATTGATTGGCGCAACTACGGAAAATCCTTCATTCGAAATAAACTCGCCTATTCTTTCAAGGGTGTTTATATTTGTGTTGAACCCCTTATCCGAAGAGGATCTAAATAAGATAACGGACAGAGCGCTAAATATGGATGAGATTTTGGGTAAAAAGAATATTATTTTAGAAAAAGAGGCCAGGAACGCTTTAGTCCGGTATTCGGGAAGCGACGCCCGCATAATGCTGAACGCCCTCGAAATTGCGGTCAATCTTGCGAAGCAAGGCGGCGGCGGCGAAATAGTATTGACCGCAAAGATTATAGAAGAGGCCTGTCTTAGAAAGTCAAAATACGATAAAACTGGAGAAGAGCATTATAATACGATATCCGCTTTCATTAAAAGCATAAGGGGGAGCGACCCGGATGGGGCTGTTTTTTGGCTTGCAAAGATGCTGGATGCGGGTGAGGATATTAAATTTATCGCCAGAAGATTGATAATTTTGGCTTCCGAAGACATCGGCAATGCCGAACCGGATGCACTAAGTTTAGCCGTTAGTTGTTTTAATGCCGTGCAGGTTATTGGCATGCCGGAAGCCCGGATTGTTTTGTCCCAGGCGACGGTCTATCTTGCGGGATGTCCCAAGTCAAATGCAAGTTACATTGCAATAGAGGAGGCTTTAAAAGACACAGGGGACTTTCCCGGCGTTACCGTGCCTCTTCACTTAAGAAATGCCCCGACAAAATTAATGAAGGATTTGGACTATCACAAAGGATATAAGTACTCCCACGATTATAAGAATCATTTTACCGAACAGTTATACCTTCCTGCCGAACTTTCATTCCGAATCTATTACCGCCCGCAAGATTCAGGTAAAGAAAAAGAACTTAAGGCCCGCCTTAAACTTTTATGGGGAAAAAATAAGGATTACGGGGATTAGACATTATTTTTAACTAACATTGCCGAGAAGTCCCCGTCCGAAAGGGCGGGGTAGTTCACTTACTTTTAATCACATTTTAACTCTTACCATTACGCCATGCACCTTTTCGGCCGGAAGTTTATAAAATCTTACGAAAGAGGGAGATAACCTTTTGATTAGCGCAAAGATCCTCCAGAATAAATTATTGCTTACGATTTCCTCAAAACCGTAAAAAATAACGGTTTCATCTATATTATGTTTCCTTAATATCTCTTCTACGTCGACCACTTCGGCGTATCCGGCTTTTATGGCAAGCTGGTTTAGTCCCGAAGCTATGTCGTTTCTAAATAAGCTGTTCGTTCCGTAAGGTTTTTCGGTTCTTTCTATGGAAACAAATACATTTTTTTCATACATTATATTATTGTCGAACATTGTTTTGGTAATATACGGGGAGATTTTATCGGAGAGGCTTGCAAAAAACAGGGATGTTCCCTTTAATTTAGCAAAATTATTATAATGGTTTTCGTATTCTTTTAAAAATATCTTTAAGTCTGTCATCTTATATACGCTATGCAGTTTTTCCTGTCCTTTAGTATATATCATTATTGTGATAAACGGAATTGTGGCTATTATTAATGCAAAATACCCCCCCTGGAAGGTTTTATATAACAAATTAGAGGATAAAAACATAATATCCGCAAATGTGGTTATGAGGGATATAAATAGCATAACGTATCTTTTTCTGTGATAAAAATACATATTTATTAAAATACCCGTAAAGGTCATGGTCCCGCTGACGGCAAGGCCATAAGCCATAGCAAGGTTATCGGATGTTTTAAACACTATGATTGCCATTAAAACGCTCAGAAATAAAAACCAATTTGCAAAGCTTATATATATTTGAGATTGTATTTTAACGGACTTGTAATCTATTTTTAATAGTGGTATTATCCTGTTATTTATAAGCTGGTAAACGATAGAGAATATGCCGCTTATGACCGCCTGAGACGCTATAATAGTCGCTAAAATACTTAAAATCAGGATGGGAATGTAAAGCAGATGCGACTGAGAATAAAGCATTTCGAAAAATACATTTGTTTCATTTCTATGGGTCAATAAAAAAACGCCCTGCCCTGTATAATTTAAAGCAAGCATAATAAATACAAAATACCATGCCTTAGTAATGGGTTTTTTTCCTATGTGACCCATATCGGCATACAGGGCTTCACCGCCGGTTGCCGATAGGATTACGTCGGACAATACAAACAAAGAAATAATGCCATGGGAAATAGAGTGGTTTAGCCCCCCACTGTTAAACATAAAACTTAAGGCATAATAAGGGTTTATAACCTTTAGTATAATTTCGGGCATGTAAATTAATGATAGTAAGCCCGAAACGCCGATTACGACAAACCATAAAAGCATGACGGGGCTGAATATCTTTGCTATTTTTTCGGTTCCTTTATGCTGATACCAAAATAGGCTGATAGTAATTATTACGGATATAAAAATAACGGTATCCGTTGTTACGTTTTTTAAAACGGGTATCAAGTTTATGCCTTCCACGGCGCTTAAAATACTTATGGCGGGGGTAATAACGGAGTCGCCTATCAAAAGCGATAGCGCAATATATGATATTATGGTTATAAAAGCTACTTCCCTTGCCGATTTCGCGTATTTTTCGATGATGTTTTTAAGTATTATCGTTCCGCCCTCATTTCTTTCGCTTATGCCCATGGCAAACCAGACGTACTGTATCGTTACCAGAAGGGTTAATGTCCATATTATAAGCGATACGACGCCTAATACATTTTCGTTTGTTACTTTAAGATAGGCAAAAATAACGGCAATCGTATATATGGGGCTGGTCCCTATGTCCCCAAATACAATACCTAAGGCTTTTAGGGATTTATTTTCGATTAAATTTTTTTTAGCTTTATCTAAACTGTTCAAAATTTTAAATAAAATTATAATATATAACCTTTTTCGTATCCTGCCGCCCCTAGCGTTTATTTATCTTCTATTATATTATAAGAAACGGTCCTCCAATTATAAGGAATAGTATGGATTAAGTTATTGACTAAGTCAATATATTTTATTTTATATTTTTTCTAAAGTTTCTAAATCTGGATTTGGAGAATAAAAAGGGCTTGCTATTAGATATAAAAAAAGTTATATTACGCATATTATGCAAGATTAAATAAAAAATATCAATTTTTACAAAATTTATAATAAAAGGGAGGCCTTTATCATGTCCACGTTATTAAGTGCTGGAAGAATTGTTAGTATTAGCAATAGTAAACTTCTAAGATTATTCTGCTTATCTACCTTTCTTGTTACCCTTGCCGCTTTGATTTTAGTGCCTTTTATGTCCTTAAATGCACCTAAGGCTTATGCCTCGGGTATGTTTGATACCTCCGTGACGGGCGGAGCCTATTTCCAAAATCTTTCAGGACATTTGGCGGTCGGAAATTCGGTAAATGGATTCATTCCGACAAACATAACTCCTTCAGATATCGGACTTCAAACAACCAAGACCGCACCGGTATTTAAAGTTGCATTCTTGATATTATACAGTAATAGCGTTTCTTTCACGTATGTCCCGTATGTCTATGGCGGTTCCAAGGTTTTATCGGAATCTATTATTTTTAACGGACAGACTTATAATATCAGCACTCCTGTAACTTCAAAATTAGACTTATACAGCTATAAACTGTTTTACACCCATGATTTTTCGATAAATAGATTTGCGGAAATCGGGATTGGGGCGGGTGTTAATGTCATGACGGCCAAGGCAGAGCTTGATTCGCCCGTCCTTTCCGAATCTAAAAATGTGAATTTACCGTTGCCCGTTATCGGGGGAAAGCTAAAAATTTCCCCGCTTAACAATATATCGTTTATAGGAAAATTTCAGGGATTCACGATAGGTTCAAAAGGCTATTATTATCATATAAAAGCCGGGGTAAATTATGAAGCGGTCGGACCGTTGTCGGTCTTTGCAGATTATGTATATGATAAGATTCATGTTGACACAAACGGTGTCGATGGAAGTTTGGCTTTTGACGGTCCTGAGGCCGGTTTGCGGCTAGGGTTTTGAGCATCGGTTTAAATGTAAACAAAAAGATTGTTGTAAAAATGATTATAAAATCCTTCGGGGCCGCAAAAAATGTGACAGGAAGCTGCCATCTGCTAATTGACGATAAAAACGATATAAGCATAATGGTAGATTGCGGATTGTTTCAAGAAAGGGATTTTGAGGATAAAAATTATGAATTAGGTTTCGACCCTAAAAAGCTAGATTATTTAATACTTACCCATGCCCATATCGATCACTGCGGCCCCGAA
>JAMCUF010000002.1 GCA_023381755.1 Deltaproteobacteria bacterium | reverse complement strand
GTGCGGGGTTTATATCATATAATAATTTGACGCTGGATTAAATTTTTAGATTTATGGAAATTATTTATGCCCCATGGCGTATGGACTATTTAGTTAGGGACAAATCAAGGGATGAATGTGTTTTTTGCGAAGATAACACATGTTTTGAGGATAAGTATGTTCTCTTTAAGGGAGCGTATTCATACGTAAAATTAAATACGTTTCCTTATACCTGCGGGCATGTTCTTGTTATCCCCACAGGGCATATTAAAGACCTTAGCAGGCTTTCCAGGGAAGAGGGCGCCGAAGTTATGAAGCTTTTATCCATAAGCTGTGACATATTAAAGAAGGTTTACCATTGCGACGGCATTAATATAGGGTTAAACCTGGGCAAGGCTGCGGGGGCGGGCATCGAGCAACATTTGCATTTTCATATAATCCCGAGATGGGAAGGGGATGTCAGTTTTTATACCGTATGTTCGGGATTAAGGGTTATTTCAGAAATATTAGATGATACGTATAATAAATTAATAGGTGATTTCAAAAAGGTTAAGATTTAATCTAAAAAATATTTGATTAAAATTATTCATATATTCGGGTAAATCAATGGTCAAGTTTGTAAATGTTATACTGTTAATTATTTTTGTTGCCGCCGCATTAATCTTTACCGCAGAAAATCCGGAGCGTGTTAATGTAAAATTTTTGGGTTTAGAATCCATGAAACTTCCCATCTCTGTAATAGTGTTTTTCTCCGCTATAATAGGTATTTTAATTGCCCTCATATACCATTTTTATGCCGTGTACAGGCTTAAAAAGGGGCTAAGGAGCGAAGGCAGCGGCAGCGAAAAAAAAGACAAATAGTGCCGGTCGGTTTTAAATGTCAAATCTTCAAAAAATAGTTATCATAGGGGGAATAACCTGCGCCGGCAAAACGGAAATATCTCTTGAGCTGTCAAAACTGTTTCCATTAAAATTTGAGATAGTTAATTTTGATTCCTTATGCTTTTATAAATATTTTGATATTGGAACGGCGAAGCCTTGCGAAAGTGCCAAAAAAGGCGTTAAACACCATCTTTTTGATATAAAATATCCCGACGAAGAATATAATGCCCACAGGTTTGCGGAAGATGCAAGACATACAATCAATGGTATAATAAAAAAGGGCAGGATACCGCTTTTTGTGGGAGGCACGGCCCTTTATATGAAATCATTGCTTTACGGTTTTTCTCCTATTCCCGAAATAGATAAATCCAAATACAGGCGTAATACGGTTGAATTAATTAAAAAATTGGGAGCGCCTGCGGTTTACGAAAGGCTTCAAGAAATTGATCCGTTATATGCTAAAAAAATATCGCCGAATGATAAACAAAGAATTGCGAGGGCTTACGAGATATATGAAGCTACCGGCAGGACTTTTTCGTCTTATTTGTCCGAAAATCCGTTTGAAAAACCTGTTTATGATTACCTCTATTTTGTTTTAATACCTTCCGGAGACTACCTTAAATCATGTATAATAAAAAGAACGAAGGCTATCTTAAAAGCTGGTTTGATAGATGAAATTAAAGATATAATTAACAGGGGTTACTCCCCGTATTTAAAACCGTTTAAAAGCATCGGCTATAAAGAGGGGCTTATGTATTTGAACAAAGAGATTAAGACGGACGAAGAATTGTTTCAACGTATCGCGGTTGCGACAAGACAATATGCAAAAAGACAAGCCACCTACTTTAAGAGGGTGGAAAACGGGATAATAATAACGCAGGCCGATTTAAAGGAAAGAGTAAAAATTATGGAAAGCCGGTTAAAATTTTTTTTATCCAAACCGGTCAATCCCATGCAATAAGCGATAAGTCAACGAATTTATGATAGATATCGGCAAAAAATTAATCGAACGTTCCTTGTTTGAAATCTTTAATAAATATGGTTACGGCAAATATGGAATGGGCTTAATTAAAAAAATAGGAATATTTGCCGGCAGCATCGGATATGAATCATTTTTAATAGGCGGATTCGTAAGAGATGTTCTAATATATAGCATGAAAATTAACCCTGAAACATCCCCCCGTTTTAATTCCGTAAATGTCTTTAATACTATTCCCGAAGAAAAAATTTATTCCAAAAACAGGCGGGGTTCCGGTTCCGGTGCTTATCTCGATATGGATATTGTATTAGAGGGAAATGCCTGCCTGTTTGCCGAATCATTACTGGAAAGAAACGATACCGGTTTTGCGATAAATTCCATAAAAATTCATAAAAGGTTCGGGACGGCATCTATCTTTTTTTTGATCAACGGAAAGCCTCTAAAAGTAGATTTGGCTTCGGCAAGGACCGAGATGTACCAAAGTTGCGGGGCGCTGCCCGCCGTCAGTACTGGCGAGGCAAGCCTTAGGAATGATGTTTTCAGAAGGGATTTTACAATAAATACATTGTCCTTTAGCCTTAGCTCTGATACGAATTATCCGGAGAACGGCAAAAGCCGGACGCGCGGAGCGCGAACGGCGTTTCTTGCGGTAAAAGATTATGCGGGGGGGCTGTCTGACATATTAAATAAAAAAATTAGGGTATTGCACGATTTAAGCTTTAAAGATGACCCCACCAGGATCCTGAGGGCAGTGAGGTTTGAGAAAAGGCTTGGATTTAACATCGAAAGACATACCAAAATTCTTATTGAGGAGGCTCTGGAGGCTAAAGCACTGGATAATGTTTCCGGAAACAGGATAATGGCCGAACTAAACCTTCTGTTAAAGGAAAAAAGGCCGTGGATATACTTTGCACGGCTTGATATCTTGGGCATTCTTAAGGGCATTTATCCTAAGTTGAGGTTTAATAACGGCAACAAAGGGGTTTTTAGAAGAATTTACCGTTTTACCTCCGGCCGCCGGTTCATAGCATGCCAAAGGCATGCCCCGCCCCGCGCAAAAACTTGTGAAAATGCCTGTCTATTTTATATTGCCGAACTCCTGCATCATTTAAATAGAACGGAGTTTAATGCGGCAATAGAAAGACTATCTATGGATGAAAAGTTTAAAAAAACCGTTCTGCAGGTGTACCTGGAAGCAAAAAGATTAAACGAGGTTAGGGGAACATTCCCGAATAAACTATATAAAAATAAGCCGTTAAAATTTAAAGACAGCGAAATATACCTTATGCTCAAGGGGTTTAGCGAAAACGGCATTTTATTTTATCTTTTTAAAAACCCCTATGGGAGCGGCACGGATTTTAACTTTGAAAAATGGGCAGTGAAATATATAAACAAAATAAGATTTATAAAGCCCCTGACCGGCGGCAATGACATTAAATCTTTAGGTATTTGCGAAGGTCCCTTGTACGGTTCAATATTGGAAGAGGTTAAACTTTTAAAGATGGACGGAAGGCTTAAATCGAAGAGGGCGGAGATTGCATACATTAAAAATAAATATATCATTGGCAAAAAACTAAAATTAACAAAAAAAACTAAAAAGGGGATAAAAGATGATAGAGTTTAACTTCAAGTTTACCTTAAAACAGGCAATCGGGGAAAACGGCCTGGAGGTAACGGAAATCCGTTCCTTGGAAAGCGATCTGGTCCAGGCAAGAAGAAATCTTAATAAACTAAGAAGAAATAAGGATATCGGCTTTTATGATGAAATGAACGATACAGAGATGGTTAAAGCCGTGAAGGAGGTTGCGGACAGGCTATTTTCAAAAGACCTTAATACCCTGTATGTTTTTGGAATGGGCGGGTCGTCGCTTGGCGCAATATTTTTAAAAGAGGCATTGGGGGGGATATTTAAGGATAGCGGGAATAACGGGAATATGGACAAAGAGGCAAGGAAGAACGGCGGGGTTTTTCACAAAAAGATAAACGTTATATTTTCCGAAAATATAGACCCCGGATATATTTATAAGAATATAGAAAAGATAGATATAAAAAAAACCCTGTTCTGCTTTGTATCAAAATCCGCCGATACCATTGAGGTTGTGGCGCAGTTTTTCATCGTTAAGGAGATGCTCCAAAATACGGTAAAAAATTATAAGGACAATCTTTTGTTTATAACCGATAAAAAAGGTGGATTTTTAAGGCGCTATGCGGATGAAAACGGTATATCCGCCTTGGATATCGCGGAAAATGTCGGCGGAAGATACTCCATTGTAACGGCAGGCACCCTTTTTCCCGCTTATGCGGCAGGATTTGACATAGACAAGTTTTTACACGGGGCAATCTCCTATAGGGATAATATATTGAATAAGGGAGTTTTTGAAAACAACCCTGTTTATTCTTTAGCCGCTATCATTTATCTTTATTACAGGCAGAAAAAAAGAAATATATTTGTAATTAATGTTTACAGCGATTATTTAAGAGAGTTTTCGAGATGGTTCAGGCAACTTTTTGCCGAAAGTCTTGGGAAGAATCTGATGTCGCCCACGCCTGTTACGGCGGTAGGCGCAACAGACCAGCATTCACAGCTTCAGCTTTATATGCAGGGACCGCAGGACAAGCTGACAGGTTTTTTTTGTTTAAAGAATTTTCGTAAAGATTATATAATAAATCCATCCGGTTTTAAAGAATACGGTTATTTAAAAGATAAAAAGTTGTCCGAGCTTCTTATTAATGAATTAAAGGGCGTAGAGCTTGCGCTTGCCGCGTTGGGGAGACCGTCGTTCAGGGTTACGGTGGATAATATGGACGAATTTACGCTCGGAGAACTGTCTTTTATGTGCATGGAGATGGTCCCCGTTTTAGGAATGCTTCTTAAGATTAATCCGTTCGACCAGCCGGGTGTCGAAAAAGGAAAAAAATTTGCCTATCTCCTAATGGGCAGAAAGGACGGATTTTTGGGCCGGCAGAGCCCGTCCCTGTCTGAGGAATTGGAAGAACTAAGCAGATTAGATAATATGGCTGATTTAACGTATTGACGCCAAAAAATAAATAATTAAGATAACTGAATAAAAGCTGAGTAAATGGTTCAAAAAGCTGTACTTATCGGCGTCAACAAAACCCCCGAAGGCAGGGAAAAAACCGTAGATTCTCTTGAAGAGCTCGCCTTGCTTTCCGAGACTGCCGGCGCAACGAATGTGAGCATGATTTTAAAGACGGTAAAAAAAATTAATCCCGCGTATTATTTACCAAAGGGAATGCTTGAAGATATTAAAGGGTCGATACTTAATGACGGAGCGGATTTGGCGATAATAGACATCAATTTAAGCCCCGCTCAGGAAAGGAATATGTCGGAATATATAGGCGTAGATGTTATAGATAGAACAAGGCTTATTTTGGATATATTTGCCACACACGCAAGGACTGCCGAAAGTAAATACCAGGTTGAGCTTGCAATGTTGAATTACATTTTGCCAAGACTTAAGGGAATTGGTACAATGCTTTCAAGGACAGGCGCCGGTATCGGCACAAGGGGCCCCGGAGAAACCAAGCTGGAAACCGACAGGAGAAAGGTAAGGCAAAGGATTGCCTACATAAAAGATAAACTTAAATTGGCCGAAAGGACAAGGATGTTGCACAGGTCTTCAAGGAAAAAACATGGTTTATCTACGGCAGCCCTTGTCGGCTACACCAATTCGGGCAAAACGACGCTGCTTTACGCTTTGACGGGAAAGGGCGAAGATGGGGAAAATAAACTTTTTGCCACCTTAGGGACAAAGATGGCGTCCATTTATGACAAATTTAGCAAAAGAAAGGTTATAATATCAGACACGGTTGGCTTTATCCGGAATCTGCCGCCGTTTTTAATGGAATCATTTAAGGCAACCCTTGAAGAGACGGCTAATTCCGACATTTTAATACATGTTATTGACCCGCTTCAGAAAAGCGCTCTGCAAAAGTTTGAAGAGGTTATAAAGATATTGGTCTCAATCGGCGCCGGCGAAAAAAAGACGGTAGTGGTTTTAAATAAGATTGATCTGTTAACTTCGGTCCGGGTGAGGTTTTTGAAAACAAAATTAGAATGGTTAACGGGGGATGACGTGATACCGGTTTCGGCAAAAACAGGGGATAATATCGGCATGTTGAAGGAAAAGATATTTAATGACGTTTTGAATATAAAATAGTTGGATTTGTTGTTTTTTACCGCGTGGATCCGTTAAATGCGTTATCATGCTTTAAAATGGCGGTAAAACCGAATTTAAGTTATAAGAGGCGCGCCAAAGATGCGATTAATAAGGTTTGATGATTTTTTACCCTTTTTATTTTTGTTTATTTTTTTATGCGGAATTCCAAGTTTTTTTTTAAAGAGTGCTTATGGTCTGAATGTAACGGTAGAAACCTATGTTGTCGTTTCGAAAAATAATGGCGGCTCTTTACAGTCCCTAGCTATCAAAAAAGCGCTCAGGCTGTC
>JAMCUF010000009.1:6102-6467 GCA_023381755.1 Deltaproteobacteria bacterium | reverse complement strand
TCTAGCGAGAACCTTTGTAATGGCAGCCGTTAAAGTAGTCTTGCCATGATCAACATGGCCTATCGTACCTATGTTGACATGCGGTTTTGACCTGTCAAATTTCTCTTTGGACATTCAATCCTCCTGATAATAGCTATTTACCTTGTGATTTAGCAATAATTTCATCGGATATAATTTTAGGTGCCTGTTCATATTTAAGAAATTCCATAGTATAATTAGCCCTGCCCTGGGTTTTAGACCTTAAATCTGTTGAATAACCAAACATTTCAGCTAAAGGAACTTCCGCACTTATAACCTGAATCCCTCCCCTGGGTTCTAAGTTAAGAATCTTCCCTCTTCTTGAATTTAAATCTCCTATCACATCT
>JAMCUF010000009.1:0-6092 GCA_023381755.1 Deltaproteobacteria bacterium | reverse complement strand
CAAGGAGTGCAGGAAAAGCCCTTTTAGCGCCGTCCTTAAATGCCATTGAAGCAGCAATCTTAAATGCCATTTCTGAAGAGTCAACCTCATGAAAAGACCCGTCATATACGGAAGCCTTAATATCCACAACCGGATAACCGGCCAAAACTCCGCTTGTTAAAGCCTCCGTAATACCTTTATTGATGGCAGGTATATATTCCGTAGGAATAACCCCGCCTTTTATCTTATTAACAAACTCATAACCCGCACCCTTACCGAGGGGCTCAAGCTCAAGCCACACATGGCCATATTGTCCCCTGCCTCCTGACTGCCTAATAAATTTGCCTTCGGATTGGACTTTTTTATTGATTGTTTCTTTATATGCAACCTGGGGTTTGCCGACATTTGCGTCAACCTTAAACTCCCTTGTCAACCTATCCACTATTATCTCGAGGTGAAGCTCGCCCATACCGGAAATTATAGTCTGTCCTGTTTCTAAATCGGTTTTAACCTTAAAAGACGGATCTTCTATCGTTAATTTTTGGAGCGACAACCCCAACTTCTCTTGATCCGCTTTGGTTTTAGGTTCAATAGCAACAGATATGACCGGTTCGGGAAATTCCATCGATTCAAGGACTATCGGGTTGGAATCATCGCAAAGCGTGTCTCCCGTAACGGTATTTCTCAGCCCGACCGCCGCTGCAATATCTCCCGCATAAACCTCTTTTATTTCCTCCTTTTTATTTGCATGCATCCTCAAAAGTCTTCCAATTCTTTCTTTAGAATCCTTAACAGAATTATAAACATAGGAACCGGAAGAAAGAACACCTGAGTAAACCCTGATATATGTGAGCTGGCCGGTATAAGGGTCAGATGCGATTTTAAAGGCTAGTGCCGAAAAAGGTTCATCATCGGCAGCATCCCTTACCTCTTCTTTTCCAGTCCTGGGATTTATACCTTTAACTGACGGCACTTCTACCGGGGAAGGCAGGTAGTCTATTATAGCATCCAATAATGGCTGCACGCCCTTATTTTTAAATGCCGACCCGCAAAATACAGGGACAACCTTAAAATCGAGCGCAGCATTTCTTATCGCTTTCTTAGCTAAATCGCTATCTATCTCTTCGCCGCTTAAGTATTTTTCCATCAGGCTATCGTCAAAATCACATGCCCTTTCAATAAACTCATCATGATATTTTTTTGATTCCGAAAAATAGTCCCGGGGAATATCGATTATATCATACTCTGCACCAAGGGTTTCATCCCTGTAAACGTAGGCTTTCATCGTTACAATATCTATAATGCCTTTAAAATTCTCTTCAAGACCCAGCGGAATTTGCATAACAACCGGTGTTGCATTAAGCCTTTTCTTTATCATATCGACGCATCTAAAAAAATTCACGCCGGTTCTATCCATTTTATTTACGAAGCATATTCTTGGCACTTTATATTTATCGGCCTGCCTCCAAACAGTCTCCGATTGCGGTTCAACCCCTGCAACACCGTCAAATACAGCCACCGCTCCATCTAAAACTCTTAAAGACCTTTCCACCTCTATCGTAAAATCAACATGACCCGGGGTATCTATTATATTTATCCTATTGTTTTTCCAAAAACATGTTATAGCGGCAGATGTGATGGTTATTCCTCTTTCCTGTTCCTGTTCCATCCAATCCATTGTGGTCGTTCCTTCATGAACTTCGCCTATTTTGTAATTAACCCCGGTATAATACAAAATTCTCTCAGTAGTTGTAGTTTTACCGGCGTCAATATGCGCCATAATGCCTATATTTCTTGTTTTTTCTAAAGATATCCTATCTGCCATTTAGCCCTGTTATTACCATCTAAAATGCGCAAAAGCCTTATTTGCTTCGGCCATTTTAAATGTATCCTCCTTCTTTTTAATCGAACTACCTCTGTTATTCGCAGCATCCAATATCTCAAGGGCTAAATTCTCTTCCATGGATTTTTCGCTTCTTGACCTTGCATACCCTATAATCCATCTTATTGCTAAATATAATTTTCTGCCACTTCTTACATCTATAGGAACTTGATAGTTAGAACCGCCTATTCTCCTGGCTTTTACCTCAAGAACCGGCTTAACATTGTCAATGGCCTGTCTAAAAATTTTAAGACCGTCATCTTTGGTCTTTTCATGGATTATATCAAGCGATTTATAAAATATTTTTTCACTCACGCTTTTTTTCCCATCGTACATAAGTTTATTTATAAACTTTTGCACCACATTATCATTGAACTTTGGGTCGTTTTCAACAACCCTTTGAACGGCTCTTTTTCTTCGAGACAATTTTAACTCCCAGCTTTATGTTTTCTGATTATTATTATTTAGTTTTTTTGGCCCCATATTTAGATCTGCCTTGCTTCCTTCCATTTACACCAACACAATCAAGCGCGCCTCTAATTATATGATACCTCACGCCCGGTAAATCTTTGACCCTTCCGCCCCTGATAAGCACTACCGAATGTTCCTGCAGATTGTGCCCCTCTCCGGGAATGTAAGAAGTTACCTCCATGCCGTTGGTTAGTTTAACCCTCGCAACCTTGCGAAGCGCCGAGTTTGGTTTTTTAGGAGTG
The DNA here is from genome assembly GCA_023381755.1 of Deltaproteobacteria bacterium. Classification (GTDB taxonomy): domain Bacteria; phylum SZUA-79; class SZUA-79; order Acidulodesulfobacterales; family Acidulodesulfobacteraceae; genus Acidulodesulfobacterium. Next base: position 3,518 of record JAMCUF010000009.1, on the reverse strand, counting down.
GTGGTATAGACCCTAACGCAAACCCCCCTTTTTTGAGGAGAACCTTTTAAGGCGGGAGAAGAGGTTTTCTTTGACACCTTCCTTCTAGCGCCCCTAATTAATTGATTTACAGTTGGCACAATATCTCCGTTAGTAATAAATTATTTATCTTTTCTATTGTATTTTAAAAACTTAATTAATTCTTAATTAATTCTAAATGGTGCCCTTAAAATAATTCGTGGAATTTTAGATTTTAATATTTAATTATACTTTTGTCAACATTTTTTTATATAAAATAAAAAATTATAACACCTCTGCATCGAGGTTTAAATACTTTGTGGAGCCTGTACCCGCAGGTATAAGCCTTCCCATAATTACATTTTCTTTAAGACCCCTCAGGTGGTCTATCTTGCCTTGTATAGCCGCTTCAGTCAGAACCTTTGTGGTCTCTTGGAATGATGCGGCCGAAATAAAACTTTCGGTGCTTAAAGAGGCTTTAGTTATCCCCATTAATTCAGGCTCGGCTATGGCAGGAATTCCACCCTCATTTATTATTCGTTCATTTTCTGCATCGAATAAATTTTTATCTATAACTTCATCCTCGATAAACTTGGAACTGCCGGCATTTTTAATTCTTACGTTTTTGAGCATCTGCCTTACTATCACCTCAATATGTTTATCATTTATTTTAACACCTTGAAGCCTGTAAACCTCTTGAATTTCATCGACTAAAAATTTTGCAAGCTCTTTTTCCCCAAGAACTCTTAAAACATCGTGAGGGTTGGGTGAACCATCCATTAAGGGCTCGCCTGCCTTAACATAATCCCCCTCATGAACGCTGACAAGCTTTCCCTTGGGAATCAGGTATTCTCTCGGCTCTCCGTTTAAAGGTTCGATAATGACCCGCCTTTTGCCTTTAAAATCCCGTCCAAAAGAGATTTTTCCGCTTATCTCGGTTATAACAGCCCATTCTTTGGGTTTTCTGGCTTCAAACAGCTCAACCACTTTAGGCAAGCCGCCTGTAATGTCTTTGGTCTTAGTAGTCTCTCTCGGAATTCTCGCAATCATATCCCCCGCATAAACTTCATCCCCGTCTTGAACAGACAGATGCGACCCTATAGGCATCAGATAAGATTTTTCTTGATCATGCGATTTAATAATTATTTTTGGTCTCAATGTTTGATCCCTGGATTCGATAATAACCTTCCTCGATAAGCCGGATGTTTCGTCAACCTGCTCCTGCATGGTTTCATTTTCTCTTATATCGTCGAATCTTACCTTTCCCGAGATGTCCGTAATTATTGGGTTAATATATGAATCCCAATCGGCCAAGAGGGTATTTTTATTAATCTTAGAATTAGGCTCAACTTTTATTTTTGAACCGTAAGTCAATTGAATTTTTTCCAATTCTCTCCCTAAATCGTCTAAAACAATAATTTCACCGTTTTTGTTCATAACGACGTATTCATTATCCCTATTTTTAATAACATTAAGATTATTAAATTTAACGACACCATCGTATTTATTTTCAATGCTCGTCTGCTCCGATCTTCTTGAAGCAGTCCCTCCCACATGGAATGTTCTCATTGTTAACTGTGTTCCAGGTTCGCCGATGGATTGGGCTGCCATAACGCCGATGGATTCTCCTATATTTACTAAATGACCTCTTGCCAGATCCCTTCCATAGCATTTCACGCACACACCGTTTTGAGCTTTACAAGTTAATACCGACCTTATTTTAACGCTCTCAATGTGGGCATTTTCTATTAACGATTGATGGAATTCTTGAATTTCCTCATTGGCTTTAACGATTAAGTCGCCTGTAAACGGATCTATAATGTCCTCCAATGCTACCCTCCCCAGTATCCGGTCTTCGATCGGCTCTATTACATCGCCACTTTCCACTAAGGTTGAAACCACTATCCCGTCTATTGTGTGGCAATCATCTTCGGTTATAATGGTATCCTGGGCAACATCAACTAATCTTCTCGTTAAATAACCGGAGTTAGCCGTTTTTAAGGCTGTATCCGCCAGCCCCTTTCTTGCCCCATGAGTTGAGATGAAATACTGCAAAACGGTAAGCCCTTCTCTAAAATTTGCAGTGATGGGCGTTTCGATAATTTCTCCCGATGGCTTTGCCATTAATCCCCTCATACCGGCAAGCTGCCTTATTTGTGCTTCAGAACCCCTGGAACCGGAATCCGTCATCATAAAAATAGAGTTAAGACTTTTCCCTGCAATTTTCTTGCTTTTTGTACCCCCTAAATATTCCTGGGTACCTAATTGATTCATCATAACCAAGGCAATTTCATCTGTGGCATTTGCCCAAGTGTCAACGACTTTGTTGTACCGCTCTCCATTCGTTATAAGGCCTTCTTTATAGCTATTTTCTATCTCCTCCACCTTTGCGGTTGCTTCCTTGATAATGTTAGTTTTTTCGGATGGCACCTCCATATCATTTATGCAAATGGATATGCCTGACTTGGTGGAATATTCATAACCTGTCGATTTTAGTTTATCCGCAAGGATAACGGTCTTTTTGGGGCCACATATCCTGAAGGCATAATCTATCAAGTTTGTAATTTCCTTTTTGGTCATAAGCGTATTTATAAACGAAAAATCTATTTCCTGCGGTATTATTTCATAAAGTATGACCCTTCCAACGGTTGTTGTTTCTATCTTATCCTTAATCTTCACTTTTATGCGGGCATGCAAACTTACAAACCTGTTGTCATAAGCAAATTTAACTTCCTCCGGGCTGGAAAATATTTTATCTTCCCCTTGCGCAAACGGAATCTCTCTCGTCATATAATATAAACCAAGCACTATATCTTGAGAGGGAACTATAATCGGTTTGCCGCTGGCCGGCGAAAGTATATTATTAGTTGCCATCATCAGAACCCTCGCCTCAACCTGAGCCTCTACCGAAAGCGGAACATGGACGGCCATTTGGTCCCCGTCAAAATCCGCATTGAATGCTGCGCAGACCAACGGATGCAAGTGAATCGCCTTCCCTTCCACCAACACAGGTTCAAATGCCTGTATCCCAAGCCTATGAAGGGTAGGCGCCCTATTTAACAATACCGGATGTTCCTTAATTACTTCTTCTAAAACGTCAAAAACCTCAGGGGCTTCCTTATCTACTAATTTTTTCGTGGCCTTAAGCGTATCGGTTACATTATTTTGCAATAGCTTATGAAAAATAAAAGGCTTAAAAAGCTCTATAGCCATTTTTTTAGGCAAGCCGCATTGATGAAGCTTTAATTCGGGTCCTACGACTATAACCGACCGTCCGGAGTAATCCACCCTCTTGCCCAATAGATTAAGCCTGAATCTGCCCGTCTTCCCCTTTAACATCTCGCTTAAGGACTTAAGCGGCCTTCTGTTTGAGCCCATTATTACGCGGCCGCGTCTGCCGTTATCAAAGAGTGCGTCTACCGCCTCTTGAAGCATCCTTTTTTCATTTTTAATAATTATATCCGGAGCAGAAAGTTCAATAAGCTTTTTTAATCTATTGTTTCTATTTATGACCCTCCTGT
>JAMCUF010000023.1 GCA_023381755.1 Deltaproteobacteria bacterium | reverse complement strand
AAAGGCGTTTAAAGCCCCGCCCATTAAGTCAATCTCTTTATTTATATCCTTGTATGTCCGGGTTTTGGTCCCCTTAAAAAGCAAATGTTCTATAAAATGCGATATCCCGTTTAAATTCAGAGGTTCGTAAGCGCTGCCTGTTTTAACCCATAGCCCGATGCTGACGGAATGAAAATACGATTTTTTTTCGGTTATTAACGTAATGCCTGATTTTAATTCCTGCCTCGTAAAATTTCTCATAGTGTCTCTTTTCTGGAAAGTTTTATCTTCCCTGATTTGTCTATGTCGATAACCTTTACTTTTACTTCTTCTCCCTCTTTTAAAACGTCCGTAACTTTTTCTACCCTTTTAATATCGATTTGAGAGATATGCACAAGCCCGTCCGTTCCGGGAAATATCTCCACAAATGCCCCGAAATCCATTATTTTTCTAACCTTGCCATAATAAATTTTGCCAATCTCCGCCTCTTGCACTATATCGTTTATCATTCCGGTTGCAATATCTAAAGCATCTTTATTCGACGAAGAAATCGTAACCTTTCCGGAATCTTCCACGTCGACGCGCGCGCCTGTTTTTTCGATTATTCCTTTAATAACCTTTCCGCCCTGACCGATAACCTCTCTGACCTTTTCCGGCTTAACCATTATCGTAACGATCCTGGGAGCATTTTGCGCCAGCTCTCTTTTCGGTGCGGGTATCGTCTTTAACATAATACCCAGTATATGTAAACGACCTTCTTTGGCCTTAAGGAGGGCATGCCTTAAAATATCTTTTGTAACACCTGAAATCTTGATATCCATTTGGAGTGCCGTAACCCCCTTTTCGGTCCCTGCCACTTTAAAATCCATATCCCCAAGATGGTCTTCGTCACCCAAAATATCCGAAAGTATCGCAACCTTATCTTCTTCTTTTATGAGCCCCATGGCAATTCCGGCAACAGGAGCTTTTATAGGAACACCCGCATCCATTAAAGCCAGCGTTCCTCCGCAAATTGTCGCCTGGGAAGAAGACCCGTTAGATTCCAGTATCTCTGACACCACTCTTATTGTATAAGGAAACTCCTCAAAGGGGGGTATAATATATCTCAAAGCCTTTTCTCCGAGAGAACCGTGGCCTATTTCCCTTCTGCCGGGAGATCTTAGGGGGGAAACTTCCCCAACGGAAAACGGAGGAAAATTATAATGGAGCATAAATCTTTTAAAGGACTCCTTTTCCGGAGCGTCGACAACCTGTTCGTCAAATTTTGTACCAAGGGTTACGGCAACAAGTGCCTGTGTTTCCCCCCTTGTAAAGATAGCGCTTCCGTGAGCCATAGGGAGTTCATTAACCGTGCAGCTAACCTCTCTGATATCACTTAATCCCCTTCCGTCAATCCTATGTCCTTCGGCAAGGACCATGCCTCTTAACAAATCTTTCTGAATGGATTCAAATATGTGATTGATAAAGGTTTCTTGCCGGGGGTACGATTCTTGAAGTAATTCAATAACCTTCGAATTAAGATTTGTTACCCTTTCGTTTCTTTCCTGCTTTGTGGGTATTTGCAGGGCTTTTGACAAATCATCATAAATAATTTCTCTGACCTTTTCGCGTAATCCATCCGGGATATCTAACGGTTTCAGGTTGATTTTGTTAACGCTAATTTCCGAAAGGATAGAATTTTGGAATGCCGTCAATTCTTTAATCTTATTATGTCCGAATTCTATTGCCGAAAGAAGCTCCTCTTCGTCAAGCTCGTTAAAGCTTCCTTCCACCATGGTTACCGCATCTTCCGAGCCGGCTATTATCAGAAAGGTGTCGCTGCTTTCAAGTTCCTTATAAGTGGGGTTTGCGATAAAATTGCCGCCTACCCTTGCTACCCTCACGCCGGCGGTGGGTCCATTAAACGAGGCCTCGGAAACCATAAGTGAAAACGAAACGCCGACCATAGCGGCCATATCGGGGTCGTTTTCCTGATCCATGGATATTGCCGTGGCGATTATCTGGGTGTCAAAAAAATAGTTATCCGGGAAAAGCGGCCTTATCGGCCTGTCTAAAAATCTTGATGTTAAGACCTCTTTTTCGGAAGGCCTTGCCTCTCTCTTAAAAAAACCCCCGGGGATCTTCCCTGCAGCATAAAATTTTTCCACATAATTTACCGTCAGGGGTAAAAAATCAACTCCCTCTTTTATATTTTTATCGATACATGTCGTAACGAGAACCTTGGTATTTCCAATAGTAACCAAAGCACTGCCGGATGCCTGTTTTGCAAGCCTTCCTGTTTCAACGGTTATCTTTTTGCCGTCAAGCTCAAAACTCTTCACTACATCATAAGTTGCCATCGTACCTCCCTTGCAACACCTAAAATCATCAGAACCATTAATATTTCATTAAACTGTTTAATTAAATTAAATTCAAATTGGCTATAAAGTTTATTGCTTATTTGCGAAGATCAAGAGAAGATATAAGGGCTTTATACCTATCCTCATCTTTACTTTTCAGATAATCGAGTAAATGCCTTCTTCTTGAAACCATTTTTAAGAGCCCTCTCCTCGAATGATGGTCTTTGGCAAATTTCTTAAAATGTTCGGATAATAAATTAATGCGGTAGGTTAACAGCGCAACCTGCACCTCCACCGAACCGGAATCTCCCTGATGCGTTTTGAATTTCTCGATTATTACCTGTTTTTCGTCTTTTGAAATTGGCATTAACTAACCCCTCCGGATATTATATATTAGATTTAATTATTTTATTATTTTATTATTGTTCTATCATCGTCATTGTCAATAATCCTGCGGCCGTAAATTGAAACGACATTTTCCATCATAAAATCCACACCCTTTTGAAGCGATCCAAAGGGCAGGGCCTCATGGATATCGAAACCGCCCGCGCTCGTTCTTCTAAGATTAAATAAATGGGCGGGAACGCCAAATTTATCCATTATATCCTGTGCGATAGCCCTCACGTATGTTCCTTTTGAAACCGTGCATTTAAAATATATGAAAGGATTGTCGCAAGAGTTCACTTCAAATCCGTAAATAGTTACGACCCCCGTTTTTTTACTAACTTCCGTATCTATATCCACATTTTTTCTCGCATATTTATACAAAGGGACTCCGTTAAGCTTTTTTGCGCTAAAAAGGGGGATCTTTTGAGTGAAATTCCCTTTTAATTTATTTAAATAGTTAGCTATATTTACAATTTCCGCCCCGCTTGCAGGTTTCTTATAAACTTCTGCCCCCGAAATATCAAGGGTATCTGTACTGACCCCTATTTTAAAAACACCTTCGTATGATTTCGGAACATTTATAAGCTTATCCTGAAGCTTTGTTGCTTTATTTATGAGAACAGGGAGGACTCCCGTCGCGAAAGGATCCAATGTCCCGGCATGGCCGACCCTTGAACAATTAAGCCTTTTTTTTATCACTGAATCTACCCCGAAGGAAGTCATGCCCTCCGGCTTGTCTATCACAAGAATGCCGCTAATATCGTTATTTCTAACTACTCTCATATTTTAATATTTATTGCGGGTACAAAATTATGAATTATATTCATATTATTTATATTTTATTTTATATTTTATATAACCTCTTCGCAATATTTATATACTTCCTTTTTAATCTCGTTTAAATCGCCGCTGGCTTTACAGCCTGCAGCAAATTTATGTCCTCCGCCGCCAAATCTTTCAGCAACTGCAGCCACATTTGCATAACTTTTAGACCTGAAATTCAACCTGTATTCATTAAGGGATACCTCTCTAAAAAATATTGCTATCTCCACGCCTTGAATGGACCTGGGATAATTCACAAAATTTTCGTATAGCCCGTTAACCCGGAACCCGTCAGTTTTTTCTAAAACACTGTTGATCATTTTCTTTGTTCCGACCATCGATGCCACCTTGCCGCCAAGGGCAAATTCAAGAGTACTTAAACTCTTTCCCAATAAGATGTACATTTCTGCGGGTTTTGTTTCGAAAAGCTCTGTAGCCACCCTTGACGGATCTATATTATATCCGTTTAAAACGGAACATACGTAAAAAGACCTTTTGTTTGCCGAAGAATAGTGAAATGAGCCTGTATCCGTCAATATAGACGTATATAGCGCCAATGCAATCTCATCATTTATCTTAGATAAAATTTTATTTCTTGTATCTAAATCGCACGATAACGGCTCGTTTAATTCTTCATTCAGAAAACTCTCATAAGGGGAATAAGGGATTTTATTTTCATAAGCCCCGTAAGATAAAAAAAGATAAAAAAGAACCTCGCCCGTCGAACTTGCATCTGGCAATACAAGATTTAAATGCCCGAAGCGGGTATTGGTAAAATGGTGGTCTATATTAATTATTCTATTTATGCCGGAAAGCTGTTCAAAATTAGCCCCAATTCGTGAAAACTCCCCGCAATCTGCAACAATAAGCAAATCGATAGCCTCTTTTGGAAACTTATCCAAAAATTTCTCCGTCCAAGGCAAAAATTTCAAATTATCAGGGATGGAATCCTTATCATAAAGATATACCTCCTTGCCCAGCGAGCGCAAAAACAGGGCCATGGCAATAACTGAACTCACTGCGTCGCCCTCAGGGTTTTCGTGGGTTGCTATAAGAATTTTTTTAGACGTTTCTATAACATGAAATATATCGTCCGTTGATTTTTTTAAGTCTATTAAATCTGTATCTGAATATTCTCTTATTTCACGAATCAAATTTATCCCTCTGTTGTATTTTATTATTATACTCAATCTTTAAGGACGCTCTTCCGATCTGCTAAATTATGCTCATTTATTATCCGGTTAATCTCGGAAGCTTTTTGTAACCCGTTATAGTACTCGAATGTGATCTCGGGAACAACCCTCAAGAGCACCTTGGAAAATATCTCTCTTTTTATAAAATTTTTAGAACTCTTAAATCCATCAAGGGCTTTCTTTATTTCTTTTTCAAACCCGATAACGCTAAAAAATACTTTACAGAATTTCAAATCCTTTGAAACCTCTGCGCCTATTATTGTAACGTTCTTCAACCGGTTATCGTTCACCTTAAATTCCAGCACCAAGGAAACTTCCCTGGCAATAAGTTCTCCAACCCTTTTATTTCTCTCTATCAATCCCTTGCCGCCTCCTAAACTTTATAACTCGCGGGAAAAATGCTCGAGCGTTTGCTTGACATACTCAATTTCATAAGTTTCGATTATGTCTCCAATCTTTAAATCGTTAAAATTTTCTAGAAGTATCCCGCATTCAAAATTTGCCTGAATTTCCTTAACATCCTCTTTAAACCTTTTGAGTGAATTTACGCGGCCGGTGTAAATTACAACATTATCTCTTAAAAGTCTGGCGTTTGAAGACCTTTTAATAGTTCCGCCCAATACAAAAGAGCCGGCAACGGCACCAGCTTTAGGAACATTAAACACGTCCCTTACCTCCGCCTTTCCCGTTATCTTTTCTTTTTCGATGGGGACGAGAAGCCCTTCCATGGCATCTTTAATATCTTTAACGGCATCATAAATAACGTTGTAATATCTTATTTCTATGCCCTCATTTTCGCTTAAAATCAATGCCTTAGGTTCAGGGCGCACATTAAAGGCTATTATTATCGAATTTGTCGCTTTTGCAAGCATAACATCGCTTTCGGTAATTGCCGATGCACCGCTATGAATAACATTCACCTTAACTTTAGTGGTCGAAAGCTCGTTAAAAGATTGAATTAATGCCTCCATTGAACCGTAAACATCAGTTTTAACAATTAATCTTAGTTCCTTGACATCGCCTAATTTTATCCTTGAATATAGACCTTCCAGCGTCGTTTTAGCAGTGGCACGTAATTCAACCTCTCTGTATTTTAACTGTCTTTCCATGCTGATTCTTTTAGCCTCTTTTTCATCCTTTAATGCGATGAAGTTGTCGCCGGCGGATGGAACCCCCTCAAGGCCGAATATCAAAGCAGGCGTGGATGGTCCCGCTTTTTCAATCTTATTGCCCTTGTAATCTAGCATAGCTCTGACCTTAACATAATACAAACCACATACCGCACTATCATTTACGTTCAAAGTTCCGTTCTGTATTAAAACGGTAGCAACAGGCCCTCTTCCTTTATCGAGTTTTGCCTCGATTACCGTTCCCCTCGCCAACTTATCAGGATTTGCCTTTAATTCCAAGATTTCGGACTGAAGTATTATAAGTTCAAGAAGTTCCTTGAGTCCACGACCGGTTTTAGCAGAAACATTGACATAAAGGGTTGTTCCGCCAAGGTCTTCGGAAACAAGACCGAATTCCATCAAGCTGCTTTTTATCTTGGCCGGATTTGCGCCAGGCTTGTCTATTTTATTGATCGCAACTATTATTGGAACATTGGCGGCTTTTGCATGGTTAATCGCTTCAATAGTTTGCGGCATGACACCGTCATCGGCGGCAACGACAAGAACGACGATATCGGTCATGCCCGCTCCCCTCGCTCTCATTTTCGTAAAGGCTTCGTGTCCAGGAGTATCTAAAAATGTTACCATGGAATCGCCGACCTTAACGCTATATGCACCTATATGCTGGGTTATCCCCCCTGCCTCGTTCGATGTTACATTTGTTTTTCTGATGGCATCTAATAAAGAGGTTTTGCCATGGTCAACATGCCCCATAACGGTAACAACGGGAGCTCTGTGCATCAGGACATCGGGGGAATCCGGCGACTCCGCTAACGTTAAGGTCTCGTTAAAAGCCACATTTTCAACCGTATAGTTATATTCCGTGGCAATAAGCGATGCCGTATCGATATCTATTACCTTATTTATCGTAGTTATAATATCGATATCCATTAATTTCCTTATAACCTCCGATGCCTTAACACCTATAGCCTGCGATAAATCGTTAATGGTTATGCCGCTATTTATCTTAATTACCTTTTTGGAAGCCCTCTTTTCGGGTATAATTTGCTGAATTTGCGGAATCTGCCGGATTCCCCTGTTGGCTTTGAACCTTTTTTTATGCCTTCTACGCGCAAAATATTCGTTTTCTTCGGAGATATCTAAAAATTTTTCGTTTTTATCACGCTTTATCAGAGATACTTTTTTAAATTCGTCTTTTTTTCCTATTTTTTTTGAGGATGTCTGGTTTCCCGGTTCCTCTTTGGTTATAATATTTTTTACCTCATCTATGTTATTAAGGGTCTTTATTGCGCCGAATACGCCGCCCGTACCAGTTAAATGTTCTGCAGCCTCCCTTTTTTTATCGCTTTTCTTATTAAATACGGCAGCAGATTCTTTGAGGGATTCTTTGACAAATTCTTTATCGTCTTCAGGCTTAAATCCTGCCTCGCTGGAAGGTGCGGGAGGGGATTCCGCGATTCCGGTTTCCTCTGCCTTGTTCGCCCTTCTTCTAATAACGCCTTTAGATACCCTTCTTTCTTCCATTTTTTTTTCTTTCGTCCCCGTAGAGTCCTTTGCATCCATAGTATTTTTAATTAGTTTCTCTATCCACCTTTTCTTTAAGTTCCATATCGGATTTTATTTTTGCAAGAAACTCGTTTGCGGAAGCTATAATTTTTTCGGCCTTTTTTGCATCTATGGAGATATTCTTGGCCAATTCGCCGGCATCGGCATTTGCCATATCCTCAACAGAGGTGTAACCGCTCTGATATAAGAGCTTTGCCATAATATCGCCTATCCCCGGTATATCCATAAGGGTTTTGTATAAAGACCTGTCCTTCTTACCCATCTTTGATTCGCTATTTATATCTATTTTATAGTCGGTAATTTTTGTTGCGAGTCTGACATTTTGACCCTCCTTCCCGATTGCCATGGCAAGCTGATCGTCTGGAACTATAACCGTAATTGTTTTTGTATCCTCGTTAACGGCAACTTTGGAAACTTCAGCCGGACCCAGGGCATTTACCACTAATTTTGCAGGATTATCGGAATAGGGTATTATATCAATCTTTTCCCCCCGGAGCTCGTTAATTATGCTCTGTATTCTAAATCCCTTTATCCCGACACACGCGCCAACAGGGTCCACATCCTTATCCGATGTATAAACCGCGATTTTGGACCTAAACCCCGGGGTTCTGGCTACTCTGGCGATTTTAACAATACCGTCATAAATTTCCGGTACCTCCAACGCAAAAAGTTTGGTCAAGAATTCGTTGGAGGTGCGGGAAAGAATAAGTTTTGGCCCTCCCTTTTCCATTTTAATATTGGATAATACCGCCCTTATTCTGTCGTTTGGCTTATACGTTTCGCTATATATTTGCTCTTGTTTAGGCAAAATAGCTTCGGTTTTACCTAAATCCACTATTATCATAGATTTTTCAACCTTCCTAACGAGACCGCTAACAATTTCGCCCCTTCGTTCGTTAAATTCGTCAAAAATATTTTTATGTTCTATCCCTTTTATTTTTTGAAAAATAATCTGTTTCGCGACTTGCGCTTCTATCCTACCGTAAATATTTTTTTCCACCTTTAGCCCGAGGCTGTCTCCGATAATGGCGTCAGGGTCATTTTTAACCGCATCGTAAGCAGATATTTCTATCTTGGAATTTTTAACCTCCTCCACCACCTGTTTAAACATAAATACCTCAATCTCTCCAGTTTCTTCGTTATAATGCGCCTCCAGATCATAGCCCATGCCCAGATTTTTTCTGGCAATGGCGAGTATAGCCTGCTCTAACGCCTCGATAACCAAAGAGCGTTCAATATTTTTATCTTTGGAAACCTGATCTATTACCAAACTCAGGCCATTTATGATAATCTGCGACACTTATAAGCTCCCTAAATATTAAAAATATTAAATATTAAAATAATCAAGTTTATACGACTAACAAATTCCCCTTTTTAATTTGAAAAAAGTTGATAACCCGGATTTTATTTTCTATTTCGTCAAGTATTTTTACGCAAGGGCCTTCATCCGATTCGCTGCGCTCCAAATCAACTATTTCTCCGATTAAATTCAACCTTCCGTTAATTTTATTCTTTAGGGATATTTTTACCCTTTTCCCCTTATATTTTTCATAATCGTTAAACTTTAAAAGAACCCTGTTAACGCCGGGAGATGAAACCTCAAGGGTGTATTTAAATTTTATTAAGTCTTTAACATCCAATATCATGCCTAATTCTTTCGAGATATCGGACAACTGGGATATATTAACCCCCCCTTCGGCATCGACGTAAGCCCTTAGAATTACCCCGCTATCCCTTCTTCTTGCCGGGGCAAACATGATGCCTACAAGGTAACATCCGTAATATTGTGCAATATCTCCTATAATATCTTCGATATCTTTTATTAAATTATCGTGCATAAAACAAAAAAAGCGGGTAAAACCCACTTTCATATAAAAAAATAGTAAAATACAAAACGATATAAATTACAAAATTTTTATATACTCACATTTAAGATTATAAATAAAATTTAATAAAATATCAACAGTAATTTTTATGTTCATACCTCACCGAATATAAAAAAAGACCCCAGGGCGGGGCGTTAAGCGCCTTTGACGCCAAACTTTTCCCGCTCAGCATGAGGGTTATAATATATTCGGTATTTACCTTGCCGCTGCCACAAGCGACAATAGCGCCGGCAATTCTCCTAACCATATGCCTTAAAAAACCCTCTCCCTCGACAAAAATATCAAACCCGTAGTCTTTTTGATATATTCCTATATCACTTATCATCCTGTAATAGTCAAACGGATGTCTTCCTTTCTCCTTTTTGGCAAAATTAATAAAGTTGTTTCTACCGGTAAAAATATTTGCAACTTCCTTCATGAGCACTAAATTTAACCTTTCTTTTACAAACCATGAATAACCGAATAATAAGGGGCTCCTAAACTCCGAATTTATTTTATACAGGTATGTCTTAGAAATAGTATCAAAGGTCGAATGGAAGGAATCATGAACAATCTCGATATTCTTTATGGATATGTCCGCAGGAAGAATGCCGTTTAAGGACACCTTTAACCTGGCTGTATCGTAATAAAAAGGGAGTTGGCAATTGGCAACCTGGTTTAAGGCATGAACGCCTGCATCGGTTCTTCCCGAAACGAACAATTTTGGATTGAATTTTGTTGCGATCCTGATGGCCTTTAAAAGTTCATTTTCTATGGTTTTAACCGCATTGGGGTTTTTTGGATTATTTTGATTCTGCCAGCCGTTGTAATTTAAACCGTTATATTCAAGAACAAATAAATAGTTCACTGTTAATTAATTATTTCCAGTCATCCTTTAATAGCTTTCCCAAGATTAAATATAGGCAGATACATCGCAACAACAAGCGTTCCGACAACTATTCCAAGAAATATTATTAACACAGGCTCCAGCATCTGAGTTAAATTGCTTACGGCGTCATCAACCTCTTCGTCGTAATAATCGGCAACCTTGCTAAGCATTGCATCCAAGTTTCCGGTCTTTTCGCCAACGCTTATCATCTGGATTACCAGCGGGGGAAACAGATTAGTTTTATTTAAAGCTGCCGAAAAAAAGGAACCTGCAGAAATATCTTGCTTGGTTTGTATAAGTGATTCTTCGATTATTTTATTGCCGCTTGTTTTAGAAACAATTTCTAATCCCGCCAGAATAGGCACGCCGCTTTCGATCATAGTGGAAAGAGTTCTTGCAAATCTTGCTATTGCAACCTTTTTGAGTAAAACGCCGATAAGCGGTATTCTAAGAAAAAGAAGGTCTATGTTTCTCCTTCCGTTTTCCCTTCTGTAATACATCCTTAAACCAAATATAAACAAAGAGATGGCTATTATTATATATAAAATATACGCCCTCACAAAGTTGCTAAACGCTATCACATCTCTTGTAAGAGGTGGAAGTTTGGCACCAACGCCGGCAAAAAGACTGGCAAATATCGGGATAACAAATGTCATAAGTATGACAATAACTGCCACGGCGACACTTAACACAACTATGGGGTAAATCATAGCCCCTTTTATTTTTCTTTTTAACCTCAGTATTTTTTCGAAATACACCGACAATCTTTTAAAGACCCTTTCTAAAACACCACCCTTTTCTCCCGCTTCGACAAGATTTACGTATAGGTTATTAAAAACCCTGGGAAATTTTTTAAGGCTATCTGACAAAGATGCGCCGCCTTCGATACTTTCTTTTATTGCAAGCAATATCCCTTTTAGTCCTTTATTCTTTTGCTGCTCAATCACTATGGCCAAACCCTGAAGAATAGGAACGCCGGAGTCTATCAGGGAAGAAAATTGTCTGGTAAATACAATCAGGGCCTTATCGCTAATTCTGGTTTTATAGCCGATTTCTTTTGTTCCTTGAAGGCTTAGAGTAAAAAACTCGCTCTTTTCCCTGATATTTATAGGATAGACATCCGCCTTCCTAAGTTCTTTAACGACAAGAGCTGGGTTCTGGGCGGTCATTTCTCCCTTTAAATACTCGCCCGTATGTTTTTTACCCTTCCATTGATATACGGCCATTAAAATTACCTTTCCGTGAATGTTTTGCCTTTGAACTAGGCTCTGCCGGTTATGGCGATACCCATTTTTGATGTAAGTTCTGAGGCTATTGCCTGTTTTAACTCTTCGGTGTCCGATGACCCGCTATAGGCATCTTCTTTGCTTATGATCCCATTATTTACGAGCGAGGCCAACGCCTGATTCAATGTCTGCATTCCGTACCTTTCCTGCCCGAGTTGAAGTTGGGAATAAATCTGATGGATTTTATTTTCCCTTATTAAATTTCTAATGGCGGCATTGGGTATCATCAACTCTGCGGCCAATACTCTTCCTGCGCCGCCAATCCTTTGGATAAGCGTTTGCGATAAAACCGCCACAAGCGAAAGCGAAAGAGACGATCTGACTCCGGGCTGCTGATTTGGGGGAAATATATCTATAATCCTGCTTATTGTTTGAACAGCGGAGTTTGTATGCAATGTCCCGAATGTAAGATGTCCCGTTTCGGCAATTGTAAGAGTCGCCTCCATTGTTTCTATATCCCTAATTTCTCCCACAAGAACAATATCGGGGTCTTCTCTTAATATATGCTTCAGGGCCTCGGCAAAACTGCTTGAATCCTGACCTATCTCTCTTTGGTTGACAAGGCACCCCTTATGGAGAAAAACGTACTCTATCGGGTCTTCAATCGTTATTATATGTTCGTGCCTGCTTAAATTAATCGCATCTATCATGGCGGCAATGCTGGTCGTTTTGCCGGAGCCGGTTGGACCCGTCACTAATACGAGCCCTCTCGGCGCTTTAATAATTTCCTTAAGTACCGGTGGAAGGCCCAATATATCCATGCTGGGAATTTCATGCGGTATAACTCTAAAAGCCCCTGCAACGGTACCTCTGTCATAATATAAATTGCCTCTGAACCTTGAAATGTCCTTTTGGCTGAATGCAAAATCCAGTTCGTGTGTTTCTTCGAACGTTTTTTTCTGTAAATCCGTTATAATGCTGTAACAGATAGCTTGAGTATCCGCAGGCGTTAATGCAGGCAGATTTAATGGGGTGAGCGTTCCTCCCAATCTGATTTGAGGTGATGCCCCCGCGGTTATATGAAGGTCTGAAGCGCCCAGATCCACGGTTGTTTTTAATAAATCCGCAATTAACGGCATATATAACACCCCCGTAAACCTTGCCTTTCGCTTGCCGCGCCGTGCTTGCCCATCTTATTCTTCTCCTTCCACATATTGAATAATCTCCTGAAGGGATGTAACCCCTTCCAAGAATTTTTCTTTTGCCGACTGCCGGAGCGTCTTCATCCCGTTTTTTACGGCAAGCTCCTCAATCTCCAATTTATTTGCACCTTTATATATCAGACTTTTAATCTCATCCCGAACGTTAAGGACCTCATAAATAGCGATTCTTCCATTATATCCGGTTTTATTACAAACCGAACACCCCTTAGCCTTGTAAAAACGTTTATTCAGGATTTCGCCGGGGTCAAATTCCAACCCCTTTAAAATATCTGTTTCAGGGTAATAAACCTCTTTGCACTCATTGCATAATCTTCTTATGAGTCTTTGGGCAATTATAAGATTTAAACTGGAAGCGATCAAAAACGGCTCTACCTTCATGTTTATAAGCCGGGGTATTGTGGAAGACGCATTATTCGTATGAATTGTCGAAAGAACTAAATGACCGGTCAAGGCAGCCTTAACGGCAATCTCGGCTGTTTCAAAATCCCTGATTTCTCCAACCATAATTATATCCGGATCCTGTCTTAAAAACGACCTTAACGCCCACGCAAAGGTTAAACCTATTTCTTCGTTTATCTGCACCTGGTTTATTCCCTGAATATTGTACTCGACAGGGTCTTCCGCCGTCGAAATATTGACGTCCGTCTTATTTAAATCGGATAATGCGCTGTAAAGGGTGGTCGTTTTCCCGGAACCTGTCGGCCCCGTTACCAAAATCATACCGTAAGGTCTATGGATAGCGGCTTTAAAATCGGAGAGTTGCGATTTCGAAAAGCCCAATTTTGCCATATCGAGTTGAAGATTTGATTTATCGAGTATCCTTATGGTAATCTTTTCTCCGAATAACGTCGGAAGGCACGACACCCTCATATCAATATCTTTGCCGTCCATCTTAGCCCTTATACGACCGTCTTGGGGCAATCTTCTTTCGGCTATATCCATCTGAGACATGATCTTTAATCTTGAAATAACGGGATTTTTAAGCTGCCCCGGGAGCTTCATCTCCTCGATTAATTTACCGTCAACCCTGTACCTGACCCGCACAATAGACTCGTAAGGCTCCATGTGAATATCGCTTACACCCATTTTGACCGCGTCAAGAAGAACCTTATTGACAAATTTAATAATGGGCTGATCTGAAAACGAACCGGAAAGTTCCGATATATCAAGCTCTTCATCGGTTTCTTCGATAGCTATCGAAGTCAAATAAGCTTTGTTTTCGGTTAATATGGCCGATGCGTTATAATATTTTGACAATGCCTGAGTAATCTCGTTTTCCGAGGCGATAAGAAACTCTACGCTAAAGCCGGTTAAAAACTTTATATCGTCGAGCACTTCCACCTTCGTAGGATCGGATATCGCCAAATATAAAGTATTCCCCTGTTTTTTAAAGGGAACAACCCGGTATCTGACGGCTAAATTGGGAGAAATAAGTTTTATAAGGCTTTCGGGTATTTCCCTATCAATCAGGTTAACCGTCGCTATGCTAAATTCTTTTGACAAAAAAGAAACCAGCTCGGAATCCTTAAGAAAACCTAACTTAGTAAGCTGCCTGCCGATGCTGCCCCCAACTTGAGCCTGTTCTTCAAGGGCTTTATTTAATTCATCCGGAGTTACGACCCCATTTTTCATAAGAATCTCGCCCAGCTTCAGATCCTGAAGTTTTTCACCCTTTACAAGGCCTGAACGTATCCTCTCCTGTATTAATAAAGCATTGGATACATCACCCTTCTTTGCAATCCCGCGCTTTACTAAAACTTCACCGATTTTACCACCGGGATATTTATCGGACGATTTAAGGTCAGCTTCGTCAAATGTAGATTGATTATCCATATCCAAACCTTCTTTTTTTATTTAATGCTTAAGTTTAACTTATCATCAGGTAGTTTTCATTTTACCATATAAAGATAAAATTTATAATACCCCTTTAAGCTCGCTCAGACTAACCCTGTTGCCGGTCCATATATAAAAGCTTTCTATCGCCTGAAGGAGCAACATGGATAAGCCGTTGGCACACTTTAGAACCTTGCCGTTTAAAAGCTCGAGAAACGGGGTTAAAGACGGGTTATAAGAAATATCCATGGCAAAAGATTGTATGTTTAAATCTTTTAAGGGAAGAGATTTAATTAATTCAAAGCTGCCTTCGGACGGCGTCATAGCATTAATAATAATATCACACTTTTTAAAGTACCCGCTGGCCGGAATGCCTGTTAAATTAAAGCCGGAAAAAAAAACTTCGGACTTTGAATTTAAAACCCCCTTCCATAAACCTGCCTCTTCAAATAGCCTTTTTGCATTACCCGCATTGCGGTTTATTATTAAAACCTCCTGCGCGCCCGCTTTTATCAACGAATATAAAATAGCTCTGGATGCCCCGCCGGCACCCAAAACCAAAACATTTTTATCTTTTAAGCCTATTCCAAATTCGTATTCAACACCTTTCGCAAAGCCGGCCGTATCGGTATTATAACCCTTATAAAAGCCGTCATCCTCAAGATTCACCGTATTGACCGAACCTATTAACTTGGCCTCTTTGCTTAAATATTCTATATAATTTAATACCTCTACTTTATATGGTTGAGTAATGTTGGCTCCTTTCAGTTTAAGGCTTTTAAATCCGTTAAAGGCAACCTTGAATGTTTCCGGAGGGACATCGAAACTTCCGTAGCAGAGGCGTATTTTGGAAAGTTCCGACATCTTATTATGTATTAACGGAGAAAGGGAGTACCGTATATTATAACCGAAAATTCCCGCAAAAAAGGGATTGCCGGAAAAATTGGAATCTTTTTGCCTTTCCATATTAAATACCTGTTTAACAATAATTTAATAATACAATCTAATAATACAAAATAGGTCTATTTTTTTCAATGCTCTTTTTATTTCTTAATCCTGCGTTAGAAAATATCAATACCCCCCCCTCCCTTAACCCATAAAAGCACCGCTTTATCCCCTTGGACGCTCTGCTTTTATATCCGCAAGTGGAGGGGAATTATGGAAATAACTATTTTCTAACGCGGGATTAAGGTTATTAAATAAAAGTTATGTTGATAATTTTTAGCTTTTATTTTATAATTTTAATCATGGAAGAAAAAAATATAAGCGATTTAGATAATATGACTTTCGAGGAGGCTCTCAAAAAATTGGAAGGGGATGTTTTAAGTCTGGAAAGGGGCGACCTCGGCCTCGAAGAAGCGATTAAGGTTTATGAAGAAGGCATCAAATACTCTAATTATCTGATGCAAAAGCTTGAGTCGGCGGAAAAAAGGGTTGAGGAACTGACCGTAAAAAATAACGGCATGGGCGAAAAATCTCCGGAAGGGCGGGACCCATATTTGAACCGGCTATCCGATGGTTCAACAGAACCCGTCTCATCTTTACTAACGAAACCGCTTGAAATAGACTAGGCAAGATAACCATTCCGGTGAGTGCGGCGCTATTTTCAATTCATTTAAGAAAAACATGGCTAATATAGAAAAATATATCGAGGAAAATAAAAATTTAATCAATGATTTTATAAAAACTCATTTCAAGAAAAGGGCGTGCAATAAAAAATTTCCTCACAATAAATTTTCGCTTAATGACGCAATATTATATACTTTAGCCACGCCCGGAAAAAGAATCAGGCCGATAGTTCTTTTAATTACAGCGGAGAGCCTTGGGTTTCCGAACAAAAAAAGGCTTCTTCCCTTTGCGTCGTCTATCGAATTAATACACTCATATTCCTTGATACATGATGACCTTCCCGCAATGGACAACGACAATTTAAGAAGGGGAAAACCTACGAATCATATAGTATTTGGAGAGGCCTCCGCAATACTCGCGGGAGACGCCCTTCTTGCCGAAGCCTTTGTTATTCTTTCGGATAAAGAATATACCGAAGGATTTGACCCAAAAAAAATTATCGAAATAATACAAGAGCTTTCTTATGCCTCAGGCATAAACGGACTCGCGGGGGGACAGTTTCTGGATGTTAATTCATTCGGGATGCCTATAGATTTTGAAAACATCGAATATATAAATAAAAATAAAACGGCGAGCCTTATTGGGGCAGCTTGTGCTATGGGGGCGATTTTGGCAGGAGGAGACGGCGGGATTGTGGATAATTTTAAAAAATTCGGCTTGTATTTAGGCCTTGCCTTCCAAACTATCGACGATATCCTTGGAATTACTGGAAATAAAGGAATTCTTGGGAAGACGGCCGGCATAGATAAAGCTAACAATAAATGCACGGTTGCCTCCAGTATCGGACTCGAAAAAACATATGAATTAATTAATGAATATAATGAAAAAGCCCTGCGTTACCTCAGTAGAACCGGCGTTATACCTGATACTTTAACAGAATTTACATGTTATCTCACAAATAGAATAAATTGACCGTTATGTTCTTAGACAATATAAAAAGCCCCGGTGACGTAAAAACTTTGCATACCGAAGACCTTAAAATTCTTGCCAGAGAACTTAGGGAAGAAATAATATCCGTCTGCTCAAAGAACGGCGGGCATCTTGCTTCAAGTCTGGGAGTAGTAGAACTTACCATCGCCCTTTTAAAGTCATTTGATATAGAAAATTCCGACAAAATAATATGGGATGTGGGACACCAGTCATATTCATATAAGATCCTTACCTGCAGGAAAGATAATTTTGCAACTATCAGAAAATTAGGCGGCATCTCAGGGTTTCCATCCATAAGCGAAAGTAAATACGACGTTTTCGGGACAGGTCATGCCGGAACTTCCATATCTGCCGCTCTGGGCATAAGTGTAGCCCAAGATTTCTTAAAAAAAGACGGCTCCGGCAGGGTTATAGCCGTAATAGGAGACGCATCCATATCCAACGGCATTGCCTTAGAGGGTTTAAATCATGCCGGGGCATTAAAAAAAGACATCGTGGTAATTTTAAACGATAACGAAATGTCGATTTCAAAAAATGTTGGGGCGATTTCAAACTATCTTAACAAGATAATGAGCGGGGATTTTTACCAAAGTTTTAGAAAGGATGCCGAAAAATTATTAAAATCCATTCCATTATTTGGTAACCAGGTTGCAAGGTTTGCATCAAAATTTGAAGAGTCTCTTAAAAACCTGATGGTTCCCGGAATCATATTCGAAGAACTTGGCTTTACCTATATAGGCCCGATAGACGGGCATAACATAACCCATCTTTTAAACACTTTCGAAAATATAAAAAAAATAAAAAAACCGATTCTTTTACACGTGATAACGCAAAAAGGAAAGGGCTATGAACCATCCGAAAAAAACCCTTCCCTCTTTCACGGAATCTCGGCTTTTGACAAAAACACGGGATTAACCCTTAAAAAAACGGGAAATGTTTTTTACGGGGAAATTGCGTCAAACTTTTTAATAAACCTTGCAAAAAAGGATAACAAGATAATAGCCGTTACTGCGGCAATGACCGATGGCACCGGGCTTTCAAAGTTTTCAAAAGCCTTTCCCGAAAGATTTTTTGACGTCGGAATAGCCGAAGGACATGCGGCAACCTTTGCGGCGGGCGCGGCCATATCGGGATTAAGGCCTTTCGTATTCATATATTCAACCTTTCTTCAACGGTCTTTAGACCAGATAATACACGACATATGCCTTCAAAACCTTCCGGTAATATTCTGTATCGACAGGGCGGGCATCGCAGGGGAGGATGGGGCGACGCACCAGGGATTATTCGATATTTCTTTTCTAAATTATATTCCAAACCTTACCTTTATGTCTCCGAAGGATGAATATGAACTTATGCAAATGATTAAAAGCGCCCTTTCATACGATAAACCCGTTGCAATAAGATATCCCAAAATCGAAGTTCCATATTTTGAGTTGCCCGGCACGGACGAAGCGGCAATGATTAACGAGGGGGAATTTGAGGTTCTGCAAAATTACGACGAAAACATTGTGATCAGCATAGGCGCTCCGCATACCGGCCTTATAAAAAATATATTATACGAAATAAATAAAAACACACCGGATGAAAACAGGAAGGTAGGCCTTATTAACGCAAGGTTTATATCGCCGATCTCGCATAAACTGATAAATAAAATAAAAAAGGCTAAAAAAATTATGACGGTGGAAGAAAATGTCGAGTATTCGGGGTTCGGATCAAAGCTCTTAACGGTTCTAAGCCAAAATGTCCGCGCACTGAATATTGAATATAAAATATTATCGCTTAAAAACGGCTATATCGAACATGGCTCAAGAAAAGAACTATTAGCCAATGCCGGTTTCTCGGAGGAAGGGCTTAGAGATTCCATAAACCTCTTTTTTAATAATGTAAACAATGAAAAAATTAAGATTGGATATTCTTCTTTCTGATGCCTCGCTCGCATCCTCTTTAACCAGAACCCGGGCATCGTCGTTAATAATGGAGGGCAAGGTATCGGTAAACGGAAATATTTGCACAAAGCCCGGAACGTTAGTTAATCCTGAAAGCAGCATAACCGTCGAAGAAACCAACCCCTACGTTTCAAGAGGCGGGTTAAAGTTAAAAGGCGCGTTAGAAGGTTTCAACTTAAGCGTAAAAGGTAAAAAAGCCATGGATATTGGCGCTTCAACCGGAGGATTCACCGACTGCCTTTTAAAAGAGGGTGCGGATTTTATCTATTGCGTCGATGTCGGATATGGGCAACTTCACTACTCCGTTCGAAATAACGAAAAAATTAAAAATATTGAAAATATGAACATAAAGTATCTACGGTTTGAAGAAATAGGGGAAAAACTTGACCTGGCTGTATGCGATGTATCGTTTATATCGCTGAAAAAGGTTTTCCCTCATATTCTGAAATTTCTTAAAAATGACGGTTTAATACTTTCGTTAGTAAAACCCCAGTTTGAAACCGAAAACAAAAACATACTTAAAAAGGGCGTCATAAAAGATGAAAACATGCATAAGCCAATCATAGATGATTTGATAGAATTCTCAAAGAATTTAAATCTTGCAACTATTGGGGTAAAAAAATCATGCATAAAAGGCAAAAAGGGGAACACGGAATTTTTTATTCTGCTCTCAAAAGGCTTAGTGAATTAAAAAAGCTGTTTTTGTTCGCTTTTATTATATTTTTATCTTCGACGTTTATGACCGGAATTTCTGAGCCCTCCTTCGGCGCAACAACAAAACCCGCATCTTTCAGACCCTTAAATTCAAAAGATATTGACAACTTAATCGCTGGTTTTGTTTGTTGCGATAACAGCGATTATATTAGCGCAATAAAATATTTTAAAAAAGAGCCGGAAAAGACAAATAACGATTACTGGTATTACATTCTTGCAGGGGTTTATTTCAAAAACAGGGACTATAAAAAATCTTTATCCTGCATTAACCTTGCCATAAAATTAAAAAAGATTAAATTAAACAAAAACCTGACGCAAAGCGATATAAAATATTTAATCCTCAAGGCAAAAATAGAGACTGAAAATAATAATCTTGAAAAATCTATCGGAATTCTTAAATCCATTCTTAAAAAAGACCCTCTTAATTTAAAGGCGCTTTTATTTATTTCAAACCTTTATATTTATAAAAAAGACTTGAAAACGGCAGTACTATACCTAGATATCGCAAAATTAAACTATCCCAACAATATGAATGCTTACTATATACTGTCTAAAATCTATGCCGCCGAAAACAAAAAGCAAAAGGCCGAAGAAAACCTGCTGCAGCTTATCAAAATAGACCCTTATTTTAAAAAAGGGTATTTTCAGCTTACGGCTATTTATATCCTTTCGGGAAAAGAAAAAAATGCCATTAAGTTATTTGACAGATACTTAAAAATAGACCCGTATTCCAAAACGGCGCTTTACCAATCAGCCGTGCTTAATTATGCGGTAAAAAAATACGGCATCGCCAGAAAACGTTTTTTTAACTTCCTGAACATTGCAAACAAAGATAAAAGTATGTTAAACTTTAAGAATAACTCCCTTTTTTTTATCGGCCTTTCTTACATATTCCAAAAAAAATACACAAAAGGATTGACTTATTTAAACAAACTCCGGTTTGGAAAACATTACACCGATGCAAAGCTTGAAGAAGTAAAAATTTATTTAATTCTTTATAAAGAAAACAAAAATGACAAGTATAAGGCAAAGATAAAAAATATTATCAATTCACTATTAATTAATCCCCAATTAAAGAAAAGTTTGAAGGTTTACTACTTTTCGGCAATTGCTTTGACTGAAATAAACAACTTTAGCGAATCGAAAAACGTTGCGCAAAAGGGCCTTAAATATTTTCCGGATAATACCGCCCTTTTATATGAGCTTGGTTCGGCATATTATTCCTTAAAAGAAGAAAAAAAAGCAAACTCGGTAATGCAAAAAATTTTAAGAATAAACCCCTTAAATGCGATGGCTCTCAACTTTGCCGGATATTATCTTGCGGTAAGGGATAAAGATTTAGGAGAGGCAAAAATTATGATAAAAAAGGCCTTGAGAGTTGATAAAAACTCGCCGTACATTTTAGATAGCCTTGGATTTGTATATTACAGGTACAAAGAATATAAAAAGGCAATGAAATATTTTAAGCTTGCGGTCAAAAAACTTAGCAAATCATCCACGGTCCTAAAACACATTGGAATGGATTATTTTATGTTAAAAAATTATCGAAAAGCATTCAAATATCTTAAAAAATCTTATAAAATTAAGAAATCAAAAGAGGCAAAACGATATATAATGAGAATAATGCGGACAGAGGGGTACGCAAAGAGAGGTTCTCCCCTAATAAATTCCCCCATACTCACGATACATTATTAAGTTTTCTATAAATTGTCTTTAATCCGATATTTAAATCGTTTGCGGTTTTTACCTTATTATACGCATTTCTCTCCAAGGTTTTTTGTATAATCAAGTTTTCCGCCTCTTCAAGGGTCAAGTTGGAAGGTATCTTCATATAACTTTCAGAAGCGGCATTATTTAAGGATTTTTCGGAACGGCCGCTGAATTTATACCCCGGGTAGCTTTCTTTCAAGTAATTTGGAAGCATTGATTCATCCAGAATTTCGCTGCCGGAAGTAGCCGTCATAAATTCGATTGTGTTTTTTAGCTCCCTAACGTTACCCGGAAAGTCGTAGTTCAATAAAACATCAAGGGCATTTTTATTTAACCCTTTGATATTTTTACCGGTTTCTTTTGAAAAATCTTCCAGGAACTTTTTTATCAAAAACGGTATATCTTCCTTTCTTTCCCTAAGGGGTATAAGTTTCAGATTTACCACGTTCAATCTGTAATATAAATCCTGCCTGAATTCCCCTTTTTTAACCTTTTTTTCGATATCCTGGGAAGCGGCAATAATCCTTATGTTTACCTTAATGGTTTTATTGCCTCCAACCCTTTCGAACTCTTTTTCCTGCAAGACGCGCAATATTTTTGACTGCGTTCTTAAGGGAATTTCACCAATTTCATCGAGAAAGATGGTGCCGCCGTCCGATATCTCAAATCTGCCCTTATAAAGCGAATCCGCCCCCGTGTAAGCCCCCCTTTCGTGTCCAAAAAGTTCGCTTTCTAAAATAGATTCGGAAAGTGCGGCACAGTTCACTTTTATAAAAGGCTTATTTTTTCTTTGACTGTTATTTACGATGATATTTGCCAGAAGTTCTTTACCTGTTCCGGATTCTCCTTCTATTAAAACGGTGGAGTTTTTATCCGCCACGGCTACGGCCGTGCTTACAATATCTATCATCTTCTTTGAAGAGGTTATTAAATTTCCGAAATTAAATCTTTCGTCGAGTCTCGTCTTTAAAATATTAATTTCGTCAATAAGCCTTTTATTCGATATTATTCGTTTAATTATCAGGTCGAGTTCATCGAGATTTATAGGCTTAGTTATATAATCATAGGCACCAAGCTTAATCGCCTCTACGGCACTTTTTACCGAGCTAAATCCGGTAGCAACCACAACCTCCCGCTCCCGGCCCTGAATTTTATCCTCTTTTATATTTTTTAATAAATCCAGCCCGGTTCCGTCCGGAAGTTTAAGGTCGGTAATAATAATGTCTATATTATTACTTGAATTTAAAATGCCTAGGGCGGCATTAACGCTATCTGCCTCAAAAGCGGCATAGCCCAGGGACTTTATGAACTCGATAAGCCCCAAACGAGAGGCTTCATCGTCTTCGACTATTAATATCGCGGCAACTTGCGGCAATTATTTCACCTTTTAAGACAGTTTAAATTTACAATGGATTTTTTAACATTCATGGCTCCCCCCTTACAAAAAGAGGGCAAACTAAGGCGGGGGTTAATTTTCTAAGTCCCTCAATATTACCGAAACTTTTGTTCCCTTGTCATGAAAAGATTCAACATTCATTTTAAAGCCGTGAGCAGCCAAAACCTTTTTTACCAATGCAAGCCCCAATCCTACGCCATTTTTCTTTGTGGTAAAAAAGGGTTCGTAAATCCTTTTAATTATTTCCTTTTTTATACCCGTTCCGTTATCCTCGATCACCACCGCCACCTTCTTAAGGTGAAAATAAGAATATATCAAAACATCCCCTTTGCCGGCGTCATAAGATTCTACGGCATTGGATACTAAGTTAACAAAGACCTGCTCCATTAAATCCGCATCCATCTTGATAGAAATGTCTTTATCCACGGAAAGCGATAGATTAATTCCCTTCTTTATAGCTTTAGGCGTTAAAGTTTCAATCACCTTGCTTAGCAAGTCTAAGAGATTAACTTCTATAAGATTAAGATGATAATCCTTTGTAAATTTGAGGATATTCTCCATTGTTTGAGCCAATCTATTCGTCTCCAACTCTATGGCACCGCTGATTCTTGCGATGTCTTTCTTTTCTTCTTCAAAATCCCTAATTTTAGCGATACGAGTCCCCAGAACTTTTGAATTTATGGATAATGAGTTAATATTGCCCTTAATTTCGTGTAAAATAGTGGACGGCATTTCCAATATGCCCTTTTCAACGGACTTCAAAGTTAATAGGGTTCCCTCTTGCTTGTCTATAAGCCTGTAAAAATAGATGAACATAAAGATAATTAAAACCGCCGATAATATTAAAGAAATTGTAAAAAGGTAATAGAACGC
This sequence comes from Deltaproteobacteria bacterium, assembly GCA_023381755.1. Classification (GTDB taxonomy): domain Bacteria; phylum SZUA-79; class SZUA-79; order Acidulodesulfobacterales; family Acidulodesulfobacteraceae; genus Acidulodesulfobacterium. Next base: position 5,403 of record JAMCUF010000023.1, on the reverse strand, counting down.
ACCATTATTAAAATTATTGAACAGATTGGGGTAAAGAAGCTTAAGCCTGCTATTGCCGCTAAAAAAAACCATATCGGATTGTTTAAACGAATAAAATATTCCATTTTTTGAATATAATACGGAAAACAGCCTGTAATCCTGGAATGCGAAAAAGCCCACTATTAAAATGAGCAAAGATGCAAAAAGGCTCAATAAGAAAACTTTAAATTTTTTAGTCCCTACCAATCTTCTTATCATAATAGTTCATTTTATGAAATTTTTTTTAAAAAATCAACCTTTTAAATCGGGGCCATATGTTCTTTGCTTAAAATGGCGGTTGTCAGGGTTATATCCTTTCTAATCCTGCTTTCAAGCTGGGCAGCATTGTCAAATTTTATTTCAGGCCTCAGTCTTGCGACAAAAAATACCTCTATTTCTTTACCATATAAATCCTTGTCGAAATTAAATATATAAGTCTCTATCCTTCTTATTTCTTCGTTAAAGGTAGGATTTGACCCTACATTTGTCACCGAATCGTGAAACTCGTTATCTATTTTTACAAGCGTGGCATATACCCCGTCTTTAGGAAAAAGTTCCTCTTCCGGAATAATATTTGACGTAGGAAATCCAAGCTTTTTCCCCCTGCCGCTTCCCTTAACAACCTTTCCGTGGACAGAATAGTGCCTCCCTAAAAATCTTTTTACGGCGCAGACTCGGCCGGATAAAACCAATCTCCTTATAAGCGTGCTTGAGACTATTTTATTACTCATTTTAACGGGACCCACAACCACCAGATCAAAATTAAGTTTATTTGCTAATTTTCCAAGGAGAGCTATGTTTCCGGATTTTCCAATGCCAAAACCAAAATCGTGACCGACGATAATCTTAACGGGATTTAATTTTTTCACTATGACATTTTCAATAAAATCCTCCGGCGTCATACTTGCAAACCTCGGAGTGAAAGTGATGTAAATTAAATAATCGATGCCGATTGCCCTTATAAGCTCAATCTTTTTTTGAAACGTGGTTATCAAATGGATTTTTTCCTCAGGATGAAGGACTTTTAAGGGGTGGGGATGAAAGGTAAGAACTACGGAAGGCAAATTTAATTTTAAAGCCAAACTTTTTGCAAGTTCCATTAATTTTCTATGTCCCAAATGAATGCCGTCAAAACTTCCTATGGTAATTACCGAATTTTTAAAATCAATTTCATTAATTTCTAGAACTTTCAATTCTCATTTCTCCCGCATATTTATTATTTTAGTCCTCTGAATATCAAAATAACAATATACAAAAACCCCAGAATCCACCCAACCGACCCCATTAATCCCATCCAGTGCAAGGACGGCTGGCTGCCAAGAAACATAAGTAAAGCGGACGATATGATAAGAGCGACTATTAAAAGCCCTATGGTAAGCCTTTTGCTCGATCTTTCCATCTCATTTATAAGACCTTCCAGCCCTTTATGGATAAAATCTATAGAAAAATTATCTTCAGACATTTTTTTAAGAATCTTTTCTGCCTTTTTCGGAAATCCTCCCAAAAAATCTTTATAATTTTTTAATTTATCTATTATAGATTCTTCAATATCCCTTACCCTTTCTTTTTTACTTATCAGGGTGTCAAAATCAAAAAATTCCAGACCCGAACCAACAAAGGAAAAATCGGGGTAGAGGGTTTTTGCAATGGATTCTATGGATAGCAACGTCTTAAATAGCAGCGATAATTCGGCGGGAACGACAAGATTATGCCCTTTGCCTATTTTTAATGTTTCCAATAGAATCTCCGTACTGTAAATATCTTTAAAAGGCTTATTGAAAAAACTTTCTATAAATTTCGCAAGCGCAAATTTAAATTCCTGTTCCACTTTCTCGGTAAGATCGCCCATACATATCTGTATAAATTTGGTTGCCGCTTCCTCATAATTGCCCTTAAAAAAATTGACAAGATACTCCATGCTCTTTTTTCTTAAGTCCTTGGTAAGTATTCCGATAGAGCCGAAATCTACCACGCCTATCATATCGAAGCTTATCACAAAAACATTGCCGGGATGCGGATCGGCGTTAAAATACCCTATGATGAATATCTGCTTGAAAAAATGGTTTAGAAATATTTTAAGGATATTTTCGACATCATAACCCCTTTTAAGCAGTTCGCCTATATCGCTTATTTTTACCCCGTCGATAAAATCCTCTACCAACAAAGAACTGGTTGAATAGCTCCAATAAATCCTGGGTATTACAACTAAATCTTTATCTAAGTTGCTTTTTCTGATTTTTTCAGTATATCCGGCTTCCGTTAAAAAATCCAACTCTGATATAATACTTTTTCTAAACTCCTCATATAACTCCTCCGCGTTATCTATGTAAAGAAGCTCCCTGATAGGATTTTTTATAATATTTACAATAAAATAAAGAACGTCTAAATCATTTTTAATAATTTTATCGACATCCTTTTTTTTAATTTTAACCGCAACAACGGTTCCGTCTTTCAAAACAGCCTTATGAACCTGAGCAAGGGAAGCCGAAGCCACAGGGCTTTCGTCAAAACTGCTGAAGATATCGCCTAAATCTTTTCCTAATTCCCTTTTGACAATATCTTTAATTTCATCAAAGCTAATGTAACTCAGCTGGACGCTATCCTGAAGTTTTTTTAATTCGGTAATATATTTCAACGGGAGCGTCATTATTTCTTGAGAAAATAATTGGCCCAACTTTGTAAAAGTAGGCCCAAGTTCTTCCAACGCGTACCTAAGCCTTATTTCGGGAGGAACATTTTGAAAATTGTCGACGGGATATGCCGACTTAAGATATTTTCTAAAGATAAAAAATTTGGATAGGCCTACATTTGTTATGATTTGATAAAACCCGTGTTTTGCAAATATAAGGGCTACCTTTCTTATCCTTTTAACAGCCCTTATAAACCTGATAAAATCTACTATTTTCATATTTCATCAACGCTAACGTCAATCGAAAATCAGCGGGATGCGAGTCCGGCCGAGTTCGCATCATCATCTTCGTAAAATTTAATAAACCTTAAATCAATTTCACGCTTTAAGAGGTTAATGGAATATACGCTCACCAAAATCCGGTCTCCTATCTTGAAAATAATCTTATTATGTCTTCCTTTAAGCGTTTTTGTATTATCGTTATATTCATAATAATCATCCGCTATCGTAGAAATATGAACAAAACCCTGAATAAAAAACCCGGCGATATCGACAAAAAAACCGAAATTTATAACATTTGTAATAAATCCTTCATAAACCTTTTGGCTATTTTTCTTTAAAAATTGCATTTTTTTAAATTCGGAATACTCCCTTTCCGCATCGGCTGAAAGTTTTTCCCTCCGGGATAGGGCGTTAGAAACCGCTTTTAAGGCATCAAGATTCAACCATGCGGGCACTTCTTTATTATTGCTGTCATTATATAAAATATAGTTAAGAATTCTGTGTACCGTCAAATCGGCATACCTCCTGATAGGTGAAGTAAAATGGGTATAAGATCTTAAGGCAAGCCCAAAATGGTGAATATTGACGGGCGAATATACGGCAACTTTCATCGACCTCAAAAAAGCCTGTTCTAAAAAAGAAGACAGCGGCATTCCCTTTAATTTATTTAACATCGCTTGATAGTCTTTAGCTTTGCTTAACGAATACCTGGGAAGTGAAAATTTAAAATATTTTAATACCTTTAAAAATTCCTGCACCCTTTCTTCGTCGGGCTTTTCATGAACCCTGTAAACCCCGGGAACTTTTTTAAACTCTATAAACTGGGCCACTGCGCAGTTTGCGGCAATCATAAAATCCTCTATCAATTCATGCGCAAAGTTTCTTTCCTCGGGCACAATTCCTATAACCTCATTATTCCCGTTCAGGATAACCTTGCTTGAAATGGAATCAAAGTCCAGACTGCCGTTCATAATTCTTTTATTTCTTAAAATTCCTGCAAGCCTTTTCATTTCTAGCAACATCCCCTTTATAGGGTACAGCCTGCCGTTTAACTCTTTGAATCCGTTATCTTCCGCATCTTTTTCCCCCGCTCCCGTCTTTTTTGCTTCGAGAAACGTCAAATATTTATACACTTCGTTGTAAGTCAGCCTCCCGAATGTTTTTATCAATCCCTTGTAAATCCTTTTGCCATTTATTTTTCCTTTGTTGTCGATATCCATTTCGCAAACCATCACAAAACGGCTTTCTTGGGGGAGAAGACTGCAAAGGTCATTGGATAACCTTTCCGGCAGCATGGGATAAACCTTGTTTGGGAAATAGAAAGAGTTTCCCCGCTTGAGAGCTTCTGAGTCAAGGTGGCTCCCCTGCTTAACAAAATAGGAGACATCGGCAATAGCGACATAAAGTTTATTATTCTTATTGTTATAGTCATCATTATTATTTCCTAAATCGCGCTTTGAACTTTCAAGAAAAACGGCATCGTCAAAATCCTTGGCATCTTCGCCGTCTATCGTTATAAACGGCAAACCTGTCAAATCCACCCTGCCCGCGTCCTTTTCCCAGTCTTCCTCAAAATTCGCCGGTATTTCATCAAGTTCTTTTAAGGCAAGTTCGCCAAAAGATTCATATATGCTATATTTGCTTGCAATAATGTCTTCTTCCGTTCCAACGGCCTCTATATCTCCCAGTATTCTATCGACTAATGCCATCCTCGAAGAAAAATCGTTGGTATCAGGCAAAACCGCATTTACTATTGCCCCGTTTTTTAACTTATCCCTGCCCTTAAATCTATGTAAATCGCAATAGAATGACCCATCGAATTCGGGGGCAACGGGGGTTAAAATTGCTATATTTTTTTCAACCCTTGCAACAGCTTTAAAATATTTTAATTCCCTTTTTATTATTCTTATGACCCTTCCCCGCCTATCCTTAGGTTTAGCTCTTCCCCCCGATTTCTCCCGGTTTTTCTTTTTTAAATAATAAGAATTATCGGGTATTATTTTTAGAATAACCGTATCCCCCGGTATCGCATCGCCGATATCGGAATTTTTAACAAAAATATCCCCTCCTCCGGAGTTATCGCTCACAAAGGCATAATTATGCTTTTTTAAAAGAACTTTTCCCCGGATTAGATGCAATTTTTGCGGATACGCATATTTTTCTCCCTTGGTAAGTATCAGTTCGCCGTTATTCACCATTAAATCAAGTATATTTTTTACGAATGCCAGGGTTTTTGCCGACGTGACAGGCAGATTATGTTTAATATCGGTAAAAGAAAGAGGAACGTCTGATTTTTGAGAAAATAAATAGATTATATCTTCCTTTTTAATGGTTTTCATATATTTTTATGATTCTTATCTTAAATTATGATAAAATAAAAAACTAATAAGTTTTAAGTTTAAAAAATTGAAATAAATAAGTATTATAATAACATCAAGCAATTATTTTTTCATTAAAAAAGATTTTTCTTCGAG
>JAMCUF010000010.1 GCA_023381755.1 Deltaproteobacteria bacterium | reverse complement strand
GCTTTTAAGGGCTAGGCTATGCATTTATAAATTCGTCTATATCCCCGTCGAGCACACCTTGAACGTCGTAAATGGTTACCCCTGTTCTATGATCCTTTATTACACGGTTAGGATTGAGTACATACGACCTTATCTGGGACCCCCAGGATATTTCTTTTTTGGTTTTTTGAAGTTTATTTTCCTCTTCCTCTTTTTTCTTTTTATAGTAATCGTATAGCCTAGCCCTTAAAAGCTTATATGCTACATCCCTGTTTTTATGCTGGGACCTTTCGTTTTGACAGGCCACAACAATTCCTGTCGGAATATGTGTAATTCTAACGGCGGAATCGGTGGTATTGACATGCTGGCCGCCCGCGCCGCTCGAACGATATGTGTCTACCCTTAAATCCTTTTCGTCTATAACAATATCGATATTATCATCTATCTCCGGATAGACAAAAACAGAGGCAAAGGATGTGTGCCTTCTTTTATTGGCATCAAAGGGGGAAATCCTTACGAGCCTGTGAACCCCAATTTCCGCTTTAAGGTAACCATAGGCAAATTCCCCATTTACTACAAATGTCACGCTCTTAACGCCGGCTTCTTCGCCGGCGTTATATTCCGCCACCGTAGTTTTAAATCTTTTTCGTTCCGCCCATTTTAAATACATTCTAAGAAGCATATTTGCAAAATCCATCGACTCCGTTCCACCGGAACCTGCATGAATTTCGACGAAAAATAGATTAAATCCGTCTTTCCCCGAAAGCGTAAGGCCTGCCTCTAAGCGTAAGATCTCTTTTTCAAGCGGTTTTATGCTCTCCATAATATCGGATAACATATTTTCGTCGTTGCCGCTTAAAGAAATATCGTATAAATCCTTAATATTTTTAAATTCGTCATAAACCTTATAAAACGGATTTAATCTATTTTCAATTGCCGACTTTTCCTTCAGCACCGATGTCGAAAACGAAATATCGTTGTAAAAACCGTCCTTTGCGGATATTTTATTGATTTCCCCAAGCCTTTCCTCTAATTTACCGGCTTCAAAGCCTCCTCCCGATTTTCAAGAGCTTATCGTCAAGGCCTTGTATTGTCCTGTCTAAAAGGCTTAAATTTAAAATACGGCTTGTCGTTAAATCAGACATTATAATAACCCCCTTCTTCCGTCTGGCTATTTATTGTTATTGCAAATTATTTACTTTATTATAAAATTTAAATCTACTTTTTTAAAGATTTATTGAAAAAAACATATGATATTATTAAATATATTAAAGATAAAGAAAAAAGGGCCATAACAACATAAGCAAATATATTACCATATAAAGCGAAAAAAGTCTTTTTATTAATTAGCCTTACATATCCTTCCATGAACGTTCTTTTAAAAATGTTTGTCTCTTCCAATATCCTGCCGTCAGGCGATATTATCCCGCTAATTCCTGAATTTCCAGCCCTTGCCACATATCTGTCGTTTTCTACCGCCGAAAAAACGGTCATGGACATATCCTGGTACGGAGCCGCAGTTTTTCCATACCAGGCATCATCGGTGATACTAATTAAAAGATTAGCCCCGTCTTTTGAAAAATTTCTTACCAGCGAATCAAAATATGCTTCGTAACAGATCATAGAGCCGGCCTTAATCTTACCGGCTTCTAAAATTCTGAATTTTTTACCAGGCGTAAAGTCCCCGATTCCAGCTCCTTTTAAAATATGGGCTAAAAATGGAAATCGATGTCTTAACGGAACATATTCGCCAAAGGGAACAAGATGATTTTTATCGTAATAAGAATATTCCCCCGATTTGCCGAACATATAATCCCTGTTGTAATAGCGGTATTTTCCGTCGAAAAATCTTGCCCCTATTGTCCCGAAAACTAAATCTATATTATTCTTTTTTACAAAATCCATAACCCTGCTCCAATAACGGGGATAAAAAGATATAATATACGGAAGCGCCGTTTCCGGCCATACTACAATTTTAGGTTTGTATTTTAACGATTCTTTAGTTAAATTTAAATAAATCCGGGTCGTTCTTTTTTTTGTAATTTTCCACTTTTGGAACATCCCGATATTTCCTTGAATTAAAGCAACTTCCAGCGGTTTTTTGTTCTTTAACGATGCACCCACGGAATAAACATTGTAATAGCCGTACAATATAACCGAAATAAAAACAAATAAGACCAAAATCAGTTCAAAAAGCGCTTGCCTTTTTGACATTTCATTTTTAAAAAATATAAAGTGAAAAATGGAATAATTTATGAGAACTATGATAAAGGAAAGTCCGAATGCGCCAATTATATTGGAAATTTGGATAAACGAAAGATTTAAATATTGGGAAAAACCTAAATTTTCCCACGGAAAACCCGTTAGCAGGTTTGATTTTAGAAACTCGAAAAAAACCCAGCATGACGGAATTAAAATAATGCCCAGCCTTTTATAGTTATTTAACAAAATTTTACTAAATCCTGCAAATAAAGCGATGTACAGGCTTAAATAAGCGGAAAGAAGGAGCAGGGCAAAGACGGCTATATAATACGGGAGATTTCCAAAAACATGGACGGTATATACTATCCAGTACATTATAACAACATAAGAAACAAGCCCTGCTATAAAGCCGTAAAAAAATGATTCCTTAAAACCCCCGGATTTATTTATTACGTATAAAAGCGGGATAAGGGCAAACCATGCAAGGAATTCAAAGTTAAAATCAGGAAACAAAAAGGCGATAAGCAATCCCGATAATACCGACAAAAGGGCCTTGACTAAAATGTCCTTGGAAATTCTTAACATTATATTTTATTTATAATATAATTTGTTTTGCCGCTTTTCTTTTTTCTCCTCGGCCTTAATTTTTTCCCAATTTTTAAGGATAACGTCGTCTAAACGCTCCCCTTCTTTTAACGAAAAATTAGCGTCAAAAACATGGGGGTGCCTTCTGATTAATTTTTTAATTATGGCATTTATTACATCGTCCAACGAGAATTCCTTCTTTTCTTCATATATGTCCGATAAGAATATAACCTGAAGCAGCAAATCGCCCAGCTCTTCCATTATGTCTGTCTTTTCCCCGGAACTTATCGCATCTACAACCTCGCAAGCCTCTTCCATAATATAGGGCTTTAATGTCTCTTCAGTCTGTCGTTTATCCCATGGGCAGCCCTCTTCCGAGCGCAATCGCTTGACTATATTTATCAAACCCTTAAGCCCTGCATATCTTGCATAGTTTTCATCATTTTTTATATTTTTTTTATCGATCATAAAACGGCCTCTTATAAAAAGAAAAACGGATATTATTAAATAATAGCGTTTGCATATCTTTCATTTCCTTATCGTAAGCTTCGTCTAATATATCCAGCATATGTCCTTCATCATGAACATATCCAAAAAGATGCAGAATACCGTGGATTACCAAAAGGGTCAATTCTTCGTCGAATCCGTTAAATTTATTCGAATTTGCGCCGCTGCCGCCGCTATTTTCAACCCATTTTTCCTTTTCCCAAAAATCTTTATATTTTAAATAATTTTTTTGTGCAATGAGCGGAGCAATATAGATTTCGCCTATATAAAAAATATCTCCGGCATACTCTTTGATTCCAAAGGATAAAACATCGGTTGCCGCATCTTCACCGCGGTAAGTTTTATTTAATCTTTGTATATAAGCCGGGGAGCAAAAAATTATATCCATTCCGTAAGAACCGCAAAAAAGATTTTCAATAACACTACGAACGGTATAGCGGACTAACCTTTGATCTATCCGCTGCTTGCGCTGGAGGTTCGTTATATTTATTGCCCTCCTTGGCTTCTTTATCATCATGCTCTAATGCCCTGCCTGCATAAGGAATTCTTTGATGAAAAATACTATTCAACACTTTAACAAAGGCATCTCCTATAATATGGAGATCTTTTAACGTCAACTCGCATTCATCAAGTTGCCCGTCGTTATAAATCCTGCTCACCGTTTTTCTAACCATTAATTCTAACCGGGATGGGGAAATATTGACCATAGTTCTTGAAATAGCCTCGACAGAGTCGGCTAACATTATTATACCGGCTTCCTTAGTCTGGGGTTTTTTCCCGTTGTATCTGAATGCGTCTTTAGAAAGGCCTTCATCCTTACCCTCTTTGGAAGCTTTCTCGTAAAATGCTCCAATCATGGATGTCCCATGATGTTCAGAGATTATACCCTCAACTCTTCCCCCCAGCTTATATTTTTTTGCAAGCTCCTGCCCCTCTTTTACATGAGAGGCTATTATCAAACTGCTCATCGTCGGGGTAAGTTTATCGTGGGGATTTTCCGGATTCGTGATATTTTCTATATAATAATTCGGTTTTACAATCTTTCCTATATCGTGGTAGAGGCTCGCAACCCTCGTAAGCAAGGGATTTACACCAATAGACGACGCAGCTGATTCCGCCAATGTCGCAACCATTATGGAATGCTGATAAGTGCCCGGGGCTATAACCGATAATTGTTTTAATAAAGGGTGGTTTGTGTTGGAAAGTTCCAGCAGTTTAAAATCCGTCGTATATCCAAAAATCCTTTCAAGCAAAGGTATCAGCCCGATCACCATTATAGACGAAATAACGCCGGATAAAAACGCAAAGATAATGCCGTAAATATTCTGGATATTAATCAGGTTAAGCCTTATCAAGGCAAATGCGATAACCATAAAGACATTTAAAACGCCTGTCGCAATTCCTGCTTTCACTATCCTTCCCCATGAAGAAAAATCAAAAACCTCATAGGAGGCGATAAAGCTACCGCCAAACGTGTAAATCATAAAAAAGATTGAGTTTTTGAAAATTATTGACGTCAAAATCGAAAAAAGGGCTATATAAACAACCGACACCTCGGAATTCAAAACTATTCTAACCAGCATGGGGCCAAAGGCAAAAGGTATTAAGTAATAGACATCGTTGCTATTAATAAAAGGAAAATATAAGGTCAGGGCATTCGCAAAAATAATTCCCGCTTTGATCATCAAAACGGATGATATTAAAATCGTGATGATAAAAAGAATGTTTTTAAAATCAAGGGATAACCTGAACTTTCTAATATATCTATAAGGAAAAATATAAGAAAGCGATAAAAGAATTATAATAACAAAAAAGAGCCCTATCAGGGATGGAATGTTATTTTCTAATTTAAATATCGATTCATAGGTATTTAATTCAAGGGCTTTGGATTTGGTAATAAGCTTTCCCGCGCTGATTAGAAGCATGCCTTTATCCGCATGCATATAAATAAGCGGGGTTTTCTTTTTAATATCCTCTATTTTTTTCAGCGTAAGATATTTTGAATACACAATGTCAGGCTTAATAGTATGGTAAACTAATTTGTATATATCGCTTTGCATATAGGGCGGCAAAAAACCCAGATACCGCCCCGTATAGTAATATGTAAAACCTTTGACCTTTTGCAATGTGAAAAATATTTGAGGATACCCCATCACCTTTGAACTATTTGTTATGACATTTTTTACCTCCATTTTTTTATCGTCCGAGGGCGGTTTCGACAAAACGCCCTTTTTATAAATATCATTAATTATTTTTAAAATATCGTTTTCTAAATTTTCACTATAGCTTGAAAAATAAAACTCATTGAGGATAGATTTGTTTAATTTAATACCCAACTTTGAAGTAAAAATACTTTCGGAAGTATCTAAATTCCCGTTATTTTGTATATGTTTTTGTTTATAGGATCTCGCAAGGACAAATGCCCTCCTGACTTTTCTTAAGAGCGTTACCCTGATCTCAGGGTAATATAGATAGACATCCGGCGCATTTTTAATTTTTTGTTTGAGAAGGTTATTTGTAGCTTTTACGTTAATATACCTAAAACCCTTTTTTGTTATTATCGTTTTTTTTGCAATCTCACCGGCTTTATACTTATTCTTAATAAATTCCACCCCATTGTACAGTAAAAAGGTCAAAAGTATAGAGGATACCAGGAGTACTGCTAAAAGGGGGTAATAACGGTTTTTGGCTTCTAAGGTGCTATTTTTTAGGAATTCGAGAAATTTCGTTCGTTTCATAGGCTTTTATTATATTCTGAACAAGTTTATGCCTCAGTGCATCTGTCCTGTTAAAATGTATTACTTCAATTCCTTCAATATTATCCAAGATTTTACTTGCGGTGATAAGGCCGGATTCTTTATCTAAGGGAAGGTCGGTCTGCGTTACATCCCCGTTTACGACAATCTTGGAACCGGTGCCAATCCTTGTAAGCATCATTTTGGTTTGTTCATTTGTGGCATTTTGCGCTTCATCCAATATTATAAAAGAGTTATTAAGTGTTCTGCCCCTCATAAACGCAATCGGCGCAACCTCTATAATATCCGTTTCGATAAGTTTTATTGCCTTATCAAACTCAATCATCTCATATAAAGCGTCATATAACGGCCTTAAATAGGGATTAATTTTTTGTGTAATATCTCCCGGAAGAAAGCCCAACTTTTCACCTGCCTCCACGGCAGGACGAGTTAATATTATCCTGTCAAACAACCTTTTTTGAAATAACGATACCGCGCAAGCCATGGCAAGATAAGTTTTGCCCGTCCCGGCAGGCCCGACACCGACAACTATGTCATTTTTATAAATGGCATCCACATATTTTTTCTGGTTTGCGGTTCTGGGGGCTATAACCTTTTTTCTTGGGGTTATTAAGACGTGGCTATAAAGCTGGGTATGGATATTTACCCCCGGATTTTCAACCTTCGCCTTTGCCAACCTTATCAAGTCGTCATCGGAAATATCGGCTTTTGTTTTATACAAATTTATGAGGTCGTAAATAAATGCAACGCAATCATTGACATTTTCTTTTTCACCGCTAATTAGTAAAATATTTCCTCTTATCGATATATCAACCGAAAACTCATATTCGATAATATTTATCGTATTTACGGATGGATTGGAAAACCTGTTGAAAAGGTTAATATCGCCCAATTCGACCTTTTCAACCATGTAAGCCACCGTGCTTTTACTCGGCTTTGGCTCTTTCAGTATGACCCCTTGCGCCGTTTTCCGGCGGATAAGGCTTCGTTCGCCCTTTCGCGTTTTATTGACGATTCTCAAGTTATGTTTTTGATGACCTCTTAATGCTCGCAGTTTTATAGCTACCCTCGATTATAACATTATAGTTAAAAAAGTCAAAATCAAACTTTCACCGTGTAACAACAATTTTTTTAACATTTCACGACCTTTTTGACAAAACCTGCCTGATAGTATAAAATGATTCATTTTTCAGGGCAAATGAAGTAAACAGATAGGAAAGGGCGCCCACGATAAGTGCGACCGATACGATGATCAACGAGCCATAGTTTAGCCCGCCTAAAATAATTATTGTGAATCCGACAAAAATTCCCATAACGATGCTTGCTATCATGGTCCTCACGAAGGACTTAAAGAAACCCCTTCCTAAACTTATTACCCTTTTTAAATAAAGCCTTCTTAAAAGGAATAAATAGTTAAAAATCAAAGAAATACTCGAGGCTAAGGCTAACCCGCCGACCCCCATTATTTGCATAAGGATTACGGCAAGAATAATGTTTAGTATTAAAGAATATACGGCTGCGTTAACGGGCGTTTTGGTATCCTTCATGGAATAAAAAACCGGAATAACCGTTCTTAAGAGGGCGGATGCCCATAAACCTATAACAAAAAACAGCAGGACGGATGCCGTTTTTTGCGCATCTGCCAGGTTAAAAACCCCATGCATATAGATTAACCTCACAAGATGATTTCTTAACAGGATTAACCCGACACTTGAAGGAACTATTATAAAAAACATAAGGGATGTCGAAAAATTAAACGCACTATTTACTTCTTTAACATCCTCCCTTGCAAAAGAGACCGATAAGGCCGGAAAGATAACTGTTTGCAATGCTATTGCAAATACCCCGAGCGGAAACTGATAAAGCCTGTCCCCGTAATAAAGGTATGATATGCTTCCGGACGGTAAAAACGACGCGAGAAGGGTATCGAATAGTAAATTAAGCTGTATTACGGCCATGCCGAGAAGAGACGGCACAAGCAGCCTAAAAACTGTTTTTACATCGCTGTTTTTTAAATTAAATCTTAAACCGAGCTTAATATTTTTTCGTTTAATATAATAAAGCTGCGACAAAACCTGTAAAATGCCGCCGGCCATTACGCCAACGGCAAGCGCGTATATGCCTTCATGAAAAAACGGCCTTAAAAATATTGCGGAGATTATAACCGCAATATTTAAAATTATCGGATACATTGCACCCGGGGCATACGAACCATGAACATTTAAAACCCCGGCAAAAAATGCGGCAAGCCCTATCAAAAATATGTAAGGAAACATCGCCCTCGTAAGAAACAAGGTAAGGTGAAACTGGACGGGCTTATTTAGAAAACCAGGGGCGGTTATTACCACAAATACAAAAGAAAACAAAACGCCGATAACCGATAAAAATAAAAGAACAAAAAAAAGAACGGTAAAAACGGTCATCAAAAGGTCCTGGGAATCTCTCGCCCCTTTTTTAACTAAACTTCCCGAATAAACAGGAATAAAGGATGCCGAAAGCCCCCCCTCTCCAAAAAGCCTCCTGAATAAATTTGGTATCCTGAATGCAACGAAAAACGCATCGGTAGCAACCCCGGCGCCAAAAAAATACGCAATACAAATATCCCTTAATAAACCTAAAACCCTGCTTATCAAGGTAAAAAACGAAACAACCGATAAATTTCTGACTATCTCATGATTTTTGGACTCTGACATTAATCATTGTGTCTATAAATACTTTTGTATAAGTATTTCGGCTATTTGAACGGCGTTCAAGGCAGCCCCTTTCCTGACGTTGTCGGCAACGACCCAAAGATTTAAGCCGTTCGGTATGGAAAAATCCTTTCTTATTCTTCCGACAAAAACATCGTCTGCTCCGGCAACATGCGTCTGGTAAGGATATCTCTCATCCGGATTGTCGCTGAATATATTATCCACAACCTTTATACCCTTCGTTTCGGACAACATGGTTTTAATATTTTTTATATCAAAAGGCTTTTCGGTTTCGATATTAATAGATTCACCGTGGCAGAAGAACACGGGCACGCGAACGGTTGTAGCCGTTATGCCAATCCCCTTATCGTGCATTATCTTATGTGTTTCTCTTACCATTTTAATTTCTTCTTTGGTATAACCGTCTTCGCTAAAAACATCTATCTGAGGTATGCAATTAAATGCGATTTGAATGGGGAATTTCTCCGGAAATATATCGCCTCTCGCGTTTATTACGCCCGTGGTTTGGTAAAAAAGCTCGTCCATCGCTTTTTTGCCTGCCCCCGAGGCTGATTGATAAGTCGAGACGACAACCCTTTTTATCTTATATTTATCATGAACCGGTTTCAGCGGCACAACCATTTGAATAGTGGAACAATTAGGATTAGATATTATATTCTTCCTGCCGTAATACTGTATATCGTCGGAATTAACCTCGGGAACGACTAAGGGAATATCGTCGTCCATTCTAAAATATGAAGTATTGTCTATTACGACGGCGCCTTCTTTTGCGGCAAGCGGGGAATACTTTGAACTGGCGGATGCTCCCGGACTTGACAAAACAATGTCTATCTTCTTATTTTTAAAAGAATCTTCGTTTAATGCCTCGACGATATAATCGGCCCCTTTAAACTTTACAACCTCTCCCATCGAATTTTCGGAAGCAAACAGATAAAGCCTCATAACGGGGAAATTTCTCTGCTCCAATATTTCCAGAAACTCCCGTCCGACTAATCCTGTGGCTCCAATAATGCCTACGTTATACTTATCTTTTTTCATAAAACTCCTTTTAAGTCAGAAAAGGACCTGCGCCGGGCGGCAACATCTTTTAGCTCGGAAACAACCGCTCTGCCCATTTCTTTTGTACCGGCAAGTTTTGTTCCTGCGCCGTTATAGTAGATGTCAAGGGTTCTATACCCTTTCTTAATAACCGTCTCTACGGCATTTTCTATCGCCAGAGCTAAGTTATCCATATCGAAGCTATAGCGAAGCATCATTGCAACGGATAAAATCGCCGCCAACGGGTTTGCCTTATTTTGTCCGGCAATATCGGGAGCGCTCCCGTGGATCGGCTCATACATGCCCTTTTTGCCGTTTAAACTGGCCGACGGCAGCATCCCTATGGAACCGGCCACCATCGACGACTCGTCGCTTAAAATATCCCCGAACAAATTTGTGGTAACGATAACATCGAATGATTTCGGCTGTCTTATAAGCTGCATCGAACAGTTATCCACGTACATATTGCTTAACTCTACATCGGGATAGCCTTTTGAAACCTCAAATACAACCTGCCTCCAAAGTTCGGTGGATTCCAAAACATTTGCCTTATCAACCGATAAAACCTTTTTCCTTCTTTTGCGGGCAATTTCGAATGCGATTTTCGCAATTCTTTTTATCTCGTCCGTTGTATAAACTAAAGTATTGACGCCCTTTTTTTGGCCGTCTTCCATATCAAAAACCCCTCTCGGCTGTCCAAAATAAATCCCGCCGGTTAATTCCCTGACTATCATCATATCGGTTCCACTCACAATCTCTTTTTTTAAGGGAGAGGCATCTATAAGTTCGCCGTAAATTTTTGCCGGTCTAAGATTCGCATAAAGCCCAAGGTCATATCTTAGTGTTAAAAGAGCTCTTTCCGGCCTAAGTTCTATCGGCAGGGATTCCCATTTCGGCCCGCCAACCGCTCCGAAAATGACGGCGTCCGAGTCTTTGGCAAGCTTGAGTGCCCTTTCGGTTACAGGACTTTTATATTCATCGTAGGACGCCCCGCCGATAAGGTCTTCTTCTATCGCGTAGCTTGCCCCGTTTTCATCTAAAACAAATTTTAAAACATTTACGGCCTCTGCGGAAACCTCGGCGCCTATACCGTCGCCCGCAAAAAGGGCTAATTTTATCATTTATCCAAGTCCCCCTTTGTTAACCCTTTTTCTGGCATATTCCATTAATCCGCCGGCGCTGACAAGCTCAGCCATAAACCCGGGAATAGGTTTTGCATTTGTAAGGGTATTTTTAGTTAGATTTTTAATCGCGCCGGTCTCGGTATTTACCTCAAGCGTGTCCCCGTTATCCATGCCGTTAGTATCTGCTTCTAAAATAAATAAGCCGATATTAAAAGAATTTCTGTAAAAAATCCTCGCAAAACTCTTTGCGATTACGGCCGGAACACCGCTAGCTTTAATGGCCCTCGGGGCATGTTCCCTTGAAGAGCCGCATCCGAAATTATTTCCGGCAACAATAATATCGCCTTTTGAAACATTAGACGAAAATGCCGGATCTGCATCTTCCATGCAATGTTTTTTTAAATTCTCGTCGTTTGAATCATTTAGGTATCTTGCCGGAATTATGGCATCCGTGTCTATATTGTCCCCGAACTTAAAAACCCTTCCCTTAAGTATCATAAAGAAATCTCCGCATTTTATTATTGTTATTCTGCCGCTGCCGGTTGACCAATTACGCCACCTCTTCCGGGCTTCCTATTTTACCGAGTATTGCCGATGCTGCGCAAACGGCGGGATTTGCCAGATATACCTCGCTTGTTACATCCCCCATTCTTCCCTTGAAATTCCTGTTTGTGGAAGATATTGCCCTCTCTCCGTCGGCTAAAATCCCCATATACCCGCCGAGGCACGGTCCGCAGGTTGGGGTGCTTACGACGGCGCCCGCATCCATGAATATATCTATCAAGCCCTCTTTCTCCGCCATTCTATAGACCTCGTTCGTTGCAGGAATAACGATTAACCTGGTATATTTTGCGATCCTTTTGCCCTTCAAAACCCGGGCGGCTATCCTTAAATCCTCAATTCTTCCGTTTGTGCAAGAACCGATGACGGACTGGTCTATTTTAATATTTTTAGCAGAGGCTTCGCTTATATTGACGCTATTTTCGGGAAGATGCGGAAACGCAACCTGCGGGCTTATTATTTCGGCATTAAAATTCAAAACCTTAGCATATTTTGCCCCTTCATCGCTTTTATAAAATGTGTAATCCCTTTCCGCCCTTTTCTTGATGTAATCTTCGGTAATCTCATCCGGCTCGAAAATTCCGCTTTTTGCGCCGGCTTCTACCGCCATATTGGCTATCGTAAACCTGTCCGCCATGCCAAGGTGTTTAAAGGTATCGCCTGAAAATTCCAATGCCATATAATTTGCCCCTTCAACACCAATCTGCCCGATTAAGTATAATACTAAATCCTTGCCTGAAACCCATTTCCCGGGCTTTCCGGTAAAAACCACCTTAACCGACTCCGGAACTTTTAGCCAAATCTCGCCAAAGGCAAAGGTGTATGCCAGATCCGTCGAACCTACGCCTGTGGCAAAAGCGCCCAGCGCCCCATAAGTGCATGTATGGGAATCGGCCCCGATTACAAGGTCTCCCGGTAAAACAATTCCCTTTTCGGGCAATAAGGCATGTTCGACCCCGGCCTCGCCGCATTCAAAATAGTATTTAATATCGTGGGTTTTTGCAAATTCTCTGAGCATTTTTGCCTGTTTTGCGCTTAAAATATCCTTGTTGGGAACGAAATGGTCAGGAACCAATGCTATCTTCTTTCTGTCAAAGACGGTTTTTACCCCGATGGACTCAAACTCTTTTATTGCGATAGGCGCCGTAATATCGTTACCGAGGGCAATGTCAACCCTTGCATTTACTATATCGCCCGGCGACACAACGCCAATATCGGTATGGTTTAAGATTATTTTCTCGGTAATGGTAAGAGGTCTTTCCATCCCTATTGTCTCCTTATTTTTACTTATCTTACTTATCTTATAACTTATAATTATAATTTATTGCTGCAAACATCCATTTGATTGGATTTTTTTATATTACCGTTATGGATATAGAGCTTATTCAAGGCGTTTATATAGGCCTTTGCGCTGGCAACCACGATATCGGTATGTGCGCTTCTTCCCATTATATTAACAGCGCCGCCCCCCCCCTCTATGGTAACGGAGACGTCTCCCTGGGCCTCGGTCGTCCCCCTGATGGATTTAACCTCGTATCCTATGACTTTAGCCCCGGAATTAACAATTTTTTCGATTGCGTTGATAGTGGCATCCACAGGACCGTTGCCGCAGGAAGAGTTATGCTTTAATTCTCCGTCAACCATAACCTTGACCATCGAAAGAGGCGTAACAGTATCGCCGCAAACAGCATTTACATACTTAAGTTCATACTTTTCAAACGGATGGGATTTTACAATCAGCGAATCGATATCCTCGTCGTAGATTTCTTTTTTCCTGTCGGAGAGGGCTTTAAACTTAACAAATGCTTCCTCTATCTCCTTATCGTTCAGTAAATATCCTAACGATTCTAATTTCTCCTTAAAAGCATGCTTTCCCGAGTGTTTGCCCAAAACTAATTCATTTGACTGTCTTCCGACCCTTTCGGGAGTCATTATCTCGTAAGTTGTTTTTTCCTTTAAAACGCCGTCCTGATGAATACCCGCCTCATGAGCAAAGGTGTTTTTGCCGACAATCGCCTTGTTCGGCTGGACGGATACGCCTGTTATATGCGTTAAAAGTTGGGAAGACCTGTATATTTCGGTCGTATTTATATTCGTAGTTGCATTATATATATCTTTCCTAACATCCAGAGCCATGACTATCTCCTCGAGCGCCGCATTTCCGGCCCGCTCTCCAATGCCGTTTACCGTGCACTCGACCTGAGCGGCCCCTGCCAGAATAGCCGAAAGGGAGTTGGCAACGGCAAGGCCTAAATCATTATGGCAATGAACGCTCAGGGTAACATTTTCAATACCTTTAATCTTATCCCTTATATTTTTAATGAAGTTAAAAAACTCGAAAGGGGTTGCATATCCAACGGTATCCGGAATATTTACCGTAGTGGCGCCGGCTTCTATAACCCCCCCTATTACTTTGCATAAAAAATCGGGGTCGGTTCTTGAGGCGTCTTCGGCAGAAAATTCGACGCTTTCAATAAACGATTTAGCATACCTGACCATACCAACAGCTTTTTCATACAGGCCCTCGCGGGACATTTTAAGCTTATATTTAAGGTGTAAATCCGAGGTTGCGATAAAGATATGGATAACCGGTTTTTCGGAGTATTTTACGGCAGAATAAGCCCTGTAAATATCTTTCTCATTTGCCCTTGCAAGGCCGGCAATTTCAACGCCTTTTATCTCCTGGGCTATGGCTTTAACAGCCTCGAAGTCGCCGTCCGATACAACGGGAAAACCTGCCTCGATAACATCCACCCCGAGGCGTGCAAGCTGGCGCGCTAAATTTAACTTTTCGGAGGTATTCATGCTGGCACCGGGGGATTGTTCGCCATCCCTTAATGTCGTATCGAATATCTTTATTTTTTTAATATTTTCATTATCCATAAAGCCTCCCATAGTCTTACTTATACTACTTTTTTATTACTTTTTATCTTAACATTAGCTGTATAAAAACACAATAGGGGCACAATAACTGCGATGTATAGAGGAAAAATATTACAAAAAAGGCGATGACCGGTTTTACTGCATAACTTAATTTAATTTAATTAATTTTTAGATTTGTCGACCAATTTATTCTTGGTAATCCACGGCATTAAAGACCTTAATCTTTTCCCGACTTTTTCCAATTGATGCTCCTCCCCGTTTTTCGTTAAGGCATTGAATGCTGGTTTATTGGCTTTATTCTCGAGCATCCATTCCGTTGCAAATCTTCCGGATCTGATTTCTTCGAGCACCCTTTTCATTTCGGATTTTACATTTTTATCAATAATCCTCGGCCCCCTTGTTAAATCTCCGTATTGAGCAGTATTGCTGACAGAATACCTCATATTTGAAATACCGCCTTCATATATGAGGTCAACAATAAGCTTCATCTCGTGGATGCACTCAAAATACGCGCTTTCTTCCTGGTAGCCCGCTTCTATAAGCGTTTCAAAGCCGGCGGTCATCAGGGCGGTTAATCCGCCGCAAAGAACGGCTTGCTCTCCAAAAAGGTCGGTTTCGGTTTCTTCCTTAAACATAAGCTTAAAATGTCCCGCTTTCCCTCCTCCTATCGCCGACGCATAAGATAAGGCTATATTCTTTGTATTGCCTGAATAGTCGTTATGAACCGCGATTAAATCCGGCACTCCTCCGCCTTTTTCAAATTCATGCCTTACAAGGTGGCCGGGCCCTTTTGGCGCTACCATAAAAACATTTATTTCCTTTGGCGGAACTATCTGGCCAAAGTGGATGCTAAAACCATGGGCAAGAGCAAGATATTTGCCCGGCTTTAAATTAGGCTCTATCTCTCGTTTATAAACGTTTCCGTGAATTTCATCAGGAAGGAGTATCATAATAACATCTGCCTTATTTGTGGCCTCGCTTACGGAATAAACCTCAAAATCCGCATTTTTAGCCTTTTCAAATGAACCGCCGCCAGTCCTCAGTCCGATAATGACATGTGCGCCTGAGTCTCTTAAATTCAAAGCGTGCGCATGGCCCTGCGATCCGTATCCGATAATCGCAACCGTTTTGGATTGTATTAACCTTAAATCGGCGTCTTTTTCATAATAAATGTTCATTGCAACCCTCCTTGCAAATTACAAATTACTTGTTAGTTTAACTTCTTTGCGCGCTGTATTGCTACTATTCCTGTCATAACTATATCCTTTATGCCCAGCGGTCTTAAAATATCTATTAAAGATTCTATTTTCTTTTCCGAACCCGTAACCTCAAGCGTATATGAATTTCTGGACACATCAATGATACGGCCGTTAAATATATCCTTAATCCTGACAATGTCGCTTTTCGTGGTTTCATCTGCGTTCACTTTTACCAAAACGGTCTGCCTGACCACGGAATCCTCGTCCGTTAATTCTTGAACCTTTATCACATTTATCAGCCTGTTAAGCTGTTTTGTTATCTGTTCCAATATCTGCGTGTCTCCGGATATGCTGATAATCATCTTCGATTCGTTTTTATCTAGCGTCTTTGCCACGCAAATGCTATCGATATTGAATCCTCTTGCCGAAAACAGGCCTGCAACCCTGGTTAACACCCCGGCTTCATTCTCGACAAGGATGGACAAGATATGGGTTTTCTCCATAATTATTTTAATCCTTCATTTATTCATTCATTCTTATTAATAACCGCTAATTAATAACCGTTAATCTAAACTAATAACATGCCCGTGATCGGAGCTCCCGGGGCAACCATTGGATAGACACTCTCTTCCTTGGCCACAACAAAATCCATCATAACGGGTTTCTTTATAGATAACGCCTTTTTGATAACATCTTCCACCTCATCGGGCTTGGTTGCTCTTAAACCGACAGCGCCATAAGCCTCGGCAAGCTTAACAAAATCAGGGTTTGCATTCATCTGCGAAAAAGAATATCTTTTTTCATAGAATAATTCCTGCCACTGTCTTATCATGCCCAAAAAGCTGTTATTGATTATGGCAACCTTCACGGGCAAATTATATTGAACGGCTGTGGCCAGCTCCTGGATATTCATTTGAATAGAGCCGTCCCCCGCAATATCGAAAACCATTCTTTCGGGACATGCTATCTGGGCGCCTATGGCTGCGGGAAACCCATAGCCCATGGTGCCGAGGCCGCCGGAAGTTAAAAACGTCCTCGGACTATTAAACTTATAAAACTGCGCCGTCCACATTTGATTTTGACCGACTTCGGTCGAGATTATCGCCGAACCGCCCGTAAGTTCATATATTTTCTCAATCACATATTGGGGTTTTATTATATCGTTCATTTTATACGAAAGCGGATGTTCATATTTCCATATATTGATATCTTCGAGCCATTTAAGCCTATTATGCCTCGTGGAGGAAATTTCTTCGGATTTTGTGCTTAACATTTCTAAAATACTGTTTAATACGGCCTTGACATCCCCTACGACCGGAATTTCAATCTTCACATTTTTGCCTATGGACGAAGGATCGATATCGATATGGACAAACTTTGCATTCCTGCCGAACTCTTCAACCTTCCCCGTAACCCTGTCATCAAATCTTGCGCCTATAGCAATAATAAAATCGGCATTAGATATTGCCATATTTGCCGCATAAGTACCGTGCATTCCAAGCATTCCAAAAAAAAGCGGGTGTTCGGACGGAAATCCGCCAAGTCCCATTAATGTAGAGGTAACCGGCAAATCAATGAGCTCTGCCAATTCTTTAAGCTCCGGGCTGGCATTTGAGATAATAACGCCTCCGCCTATGTAAAGCAATGGCCTTTTTGCATTCAAAAGCTCTTTAACGACCTTGGAGAGCTGCATATGATGCCCAAAATAGGTAGGGCTATAACCCTTGAGTTCCACGCCTTCCGGGTAATCGAATTCATAGACGCTTGAGGTAATGTCTTTGGGAATATCTATTAATACCGGGCCCGGCCTTCCCGTGGAAGCTATATAAAAAGCCTCTTTAATAGTTCTCGCAAGGTCTTTTATGTCTTTTACGAGATAGTTATGTTTTGTGCAAGGTCTCGTTATACCGACGGTATCGGCCTCCTGAAAGGCGTCGTTTCCTATTAAATTAGTCGGAACCTGTCCGGTGAATATAACCAAAGGCACCGAATCCATATAAGCCGTTGCGATACCTGTTACCGTATTTGTGGCGCCGGGTCCGGATGTTACAAGAACAACCCCTACCTTGCCGGATGCTCTGGCATAGCCGTCTGCCGCGTGGGTTGCGCCCTGTTCATGCCTGACAAGCACATGTCTTATTTTATCTTTATAATTAAAAAGCTCATCATATATATTTAATACCGCTCCGCCGGGATAGCCGAATATAGTGTCGACCCCTTCCTTAATAAGGCTTTCGATGATTATCTTTGAGCCGGCCATCAAATTCTTTTGAACATTGTTATTCATTTTTTAATCCTTCTATTTATAATTGCCCCTTCATCCGCCGAAGAAACCATATCGGAATATCTCGATAAATAGCCGTAATCTATTTTTTTACCCCTTTTTAATAAATTTGATTCCCTAACCTTCAATTCTTCGGCAGGCAAAAGAACGTTAAGTTTTCTTTTTGATATATCTATTTCAATCTTATCTCCGTTATTTATTAAGGCAATGGGCCCCCCTTCCTGCGCTTCAGGGGATATATGCCCGACACACGGGCCGCGTGTTCCGCCGGAAAACCGGCCATCGGTGATTAAAGCCACCTTATCGCCAAGACCCATGCCGACTATCTGGGAGGTTGGGGCAAGCATTTCTCTCATTCCCGGCCCGCCCTTCGGCCCTTCATATCTTATGACAACAACATCTCCCTGCCCGATCTTCCCGTTTGAAATACTTTCCATGGCAGTTTCTTCGCTGTCGAACACTACCGCATTTCCCGTGAATCGCATTATATCTGGATTTACGCCGCTTGCTTTAATTATTGCCCCGTTCGGGGCCAAATTGCCGAAAAGAACGGCAATGCCGCCCTCGTTTCTATAAGGATTGTCAATCTTTCTAATCACCTCGTTATTCACATAATTAACGCCGGCTATTATTTGCCCTATGCTGCTGCCGCTAACGGTTGCCGCGCTATGATTAACAATAGTTCTCAACTCGTATAACAGCGCGGGTATCCCTCCGGCAAAATCCAGGTCTTCAAGAAAATATTCCCCGGCCGGCCTTAAACTTGCAAGCTGGGGTGTTTTTTTTGAAATTTCGTCAAAAAGCCTTAGATTTAATTTTATTCCGGCTTCATTTGCTATAGCCAGCAAATGTAAAACGGAATTGGACGAACCGCCCAATGCCATATCGGCCGTTATAGCATTTTTAAAAGCATCCGGCGTTGCAATATCCCTTGGAAGTACATTTTCTTTTACAAGGTCAACCGCTCTGACGCCGCTTTCAAAAGCAATCCGTTTTTTTATGGCGGAACCGGCAAGCGCCGTTCCTGCGCCTGGCAAGGACATCCCCATAACCTCGGTCAGACAAGCCATGGTATTAGCCGTATAAAGGCCCTGACACGACCCTTGACCCGGACAAGCGCACATTTCCAAATCCAAAAGCTCCTGTTCCGTTATCTCATTTATTTTATATTTCGCAACCGCTTCAAAGGTGTCCCTGACGAACGAAAGTCGTTTTCCGTGATAATGACCGGCAAGCATGGGGCCGGCGGTGACGATTATCGACGGAATATTTAAACGCAAGGAGGCCATGAGCATTCCCGGGGTGATTTTGTCGCAATTAGTCAAAAGGACAAGCCCGTCAAGGCAATGCGCCTCTGCAATAGTTTCTATCATATCGGCTATGAGCTCACGGGAAGGAAGCGAATAGTGCATGCCGAGATGCCCCATGGCAATCCCGTCGCAAATTCCGGGAATACCGAAGACAAACGGATGCCCCCCGTTGCTATATATGCCGTTTTCGATGGCCCTCTCCAAATCTCTCATACCGACATGCCCTGGAATCAAATCTGTAAAACTGGAAGCTATGCCGATAAACGGCTTCTTCATCTCGTTTTTTGTTATACCCGTTGCATAAAGTAAAGACCTGTGTGGGGTCCTGTCAACGCCCTCTTTTATATTTTTGCTTTTCATGAAACACCGCCGCGTTTAATTTTATATCGATAAATCTTGGTTAACTCAGTTAATCTTATTACTTAACCTTACTTAACCGCAATCTTTTCTTTAATTATTTTTTTCATAACATCGTTTCCAAAAAGTTTTTTTAATTTAAGCTCCTTAATTATTTTTTGCTCCTCAGGCGTTAAAAAAGGCCTGGTGCTGTATTTGTTTAATAACTTATCTATCTCCATATGTTCACTGTGCATCTTTTTAAAATTTTCATCCGACGAGATAAGGGATTCTGCCACCATTTTTTCGGTTTCATCTAAAAATTGCATAACGAAGGACCTCCTTATAATAATACATTTAATATTATTAAATTTATAAATCTAATCCGTATAAAGTTAAGGTTAAAGATGTATCAAAAGGGCCCCTCGCCGTAAACATAATACGGGGAAAGCCCATCCGCATATTGCAAGTCGTTTGTTATTGTGCTTTCCAGCATATATTTGGCCGCGTAATACGGCATCTTTAGCAAATCAAAAGGATTTAACGGGACGTTTTCCTTGAACTCGCTTTTAAATATTTCGTACCTGCCCTTTCGGTTATATCCGTAAACTACGGCTGGTATGCTGTCAAACCCATTTACAAACGATTTAAGTTCCCTTAAGTTAAACTGGCTAATCTTAAGATGCGGGGCGAAATTCCCATTTTTAGATATAAAAGCAGATACATAATAACTATTCTTTATTGCGTCTTTTACGGCTACGATATATTTCGAGGTTGAATTACTTTTGAAAAATGGGTAAGCGCAGACAAATAAACTTCCAAGCCCAATTATATTTAAGCCGAGGGTGTAGGAAAGCGTCTTAGCTATGGTGAGAGAAACCCTCACTCCCGTGAAAGAACCGGGGCCCAATAAAACCACTATCCCGCTTAAATCGCTCAATCTTATGCCGGTCTTCAACAGCATTTTATCTATCTGTTTAAAAAGCAATACGGAATGATTTTCATGAAACCCGCAAATTGTTTCGGCAATAACATTAAAATCGGCGTCCATTATTAAGGTATTTGAATACCCGCTTGAACTATCCACAGATAAAATAGGCATCGTTTATGTCTTTATCGTTCTAATAACGTCGTTATAAGAAACAAATAACAGCAGCAAAATTAAAAGCGCAAAACCGACTTTAGCGGCCGTTTCCTGAAATTTAACGCTTAAAGGCTTTCTTTTAATCATTTCAATAACGGAGAATAATAAATGCCCCCCGTCGAGCGCAGGGATCGGAAATAGATTTATAAGCCCTATATTTACGCTAATAAACGCTATAAAATAAAAAAAATCGGAAATCCCGAGGCTTGCGGCCCTTCCGGAAAGTTGGGCTATCATGATAGGTCCCCCCAAATCGCTTGCCGGAAGTTTACCTATAATAAGGTAAAAAAGGCTAACCACGGTTATATAAATTACAAACCAGATTTCCTTAAGCGACGAGTAAAACGAGCTGAATATTCCACTATACTTATAATAAACGGCGCTTTGCAAGGGATAAATACCGATAATATATCTTTTCATTTTTTGTCCATAAATATTTAAGCCCGGGGCGGGCGCAGGCTTTAACTTAATAAAATAATCCCTTTTGCCTTCCCTGATACCGAGGGTAATCGTATTTTTGCCATATTTTTGGATATATTCCGACAAAGACCCCCATGATTTTACCTTGATTCCGTTAATCGCGGTTATAATATCGCCCTTTTTAAGCCCCGCTTTTGCGGCGGGATGCCCTTTAATGACGCTGCCTATAACCGGCTTCAAAACGGGCCTTCCCGACATAAAAATTATCGTAAATATTATTACGGCTAAAACAAAATTAAAAAAGGGACCGAAGAAAATGATTAAAAACTTTTTATACGGCGGCAATTTGCTGTACGAGCGCTTTTCATCCCCGGGCGGCAATTCTTCGGAAGGGTCCTCGCCCAGAAGTTTAACATAACCCCCCAGCGGAAGAGCCGAAACGACATATTCCGTCTCCCCCATCTTTTTGCCGAATATTTTTGGACCGAAACCCAAAGAAAACTTCTCTACCTTAACCCCCAGTTTTTTTGCGACGATAAAATGCCCGAACTCATGTATTAAAACGATAATGCTTACGACGACAAGAAACGCGACCACATCATAGAAAATTCCATTAATTATCATATATATCTGCTTTTATTTATATTTTTTATTTATATTAAATTTTATGTGTTTCATTACAATTATATTTTTTTTTGCCGCAAAGTGCAATTAGTTTTTTAAATTTAAGGGCTCTTTTGAGCCAGTTGACGGTTTTTAGCTCCTTAATGTAATTCCAAAACGGCTATTAAGCTCTTTTATCAGGTTATCCCTCAATGAGTTGACCTCTTCCATGGTTAATGTTCTATCGGCGCTCACCGCGTCATATCTTACAAGAAAGGATATTTTGCCTTTTTCTATTTGCTTGCCTTTGTAAATATCGGCCAGCCTGACATTTTTAATTAATCCCGAAAAACCCTTTATATGCCTTTCGATGCTCCCGTATTCTATATCGGAATCGGCAACAATGGAAATATCCTGCTCTATTTCCGGATACTTAGACAATGGAATAAAAGTCTTTTTCAGCGATATAAATTCCTTGAGGCAGTCAATGTTTATATCAAAAGCAAATGCCTTGTATTCTATCTTAAACTCTTCCAATATTTCCCTTTTTATTTCGCCAAAAATACCCGCCCTTTTCCCCCCGATTAAAATTCCGGAAGACCTGTAAGCGTCAAATACCGGGTCATCCTCTATTTTTGAATAAACAATTTTTCTAAGGCCTAATTCTTTAAATAAAAATTCGATTACGCCCTTGCCGCCGTAAAATTCCGTTTCCTGTTTATCAAATTTTATTCCGTTACATAACAGCCCGCATAAAACATTTTGTTCTGAAACGGGATAATCATCCGAAGAAGCGTTTATATACGTTTTGCCGATTTCGAATATTTTTATGTTTTTACGCTTTTTTGAATTTTGGGATAAAATCCTTAAATTGCCTGGAACCAAACTTGTTCTAAAATATGCATAGTCCGCCGAAATCGGATTTTTCAGCTCAAGGACCTCATCCTTTTTGCTGCCGGATATTCTTAACTCTAAATCTCCGACCAGCGAGGGGTTTATCACTTCGATAAAACCATTATACCGGAGTATTTTTTTAATAAGCTTAAACAATTCATAATTTATATTTTTTTGCGGGGGATTTAAGATGCCGTACGGAACCGAGGATTTAATATTTTCATAGCCGTATATTCTGAGAATATCCTCGTAAATATTAACTTTGCCTGTTATATCGTTTCTAAAATACGGAGGGGCGGCTTCAAACATGTCTTCATTCCCGTTAATATTCCCGTTAATTTCAGGTTCTATCTTATTGACAATGTATCCAAGCCTTGACAAGATAGTTAACACCTTGCCTTTTTCAAATGCCTCACCCGCGAATTCGAATAAATCTTTGAACTTTATTGAATGGCTTTGCGGTTTCTCCATCTCTTTAATGTCATAGGCATAACACTCCACCTTTGCATCCGGAATATATTTTTTCATCAAATATATAAATCTCTTGATGCCGAAGATAGAAGCCATCGGGTGCAACCCCTTTTCAAACCTCGTAGAGGCATCGGTTCTGAGCGAAAGCCTTCTTGAAGTTTGCCTAATGCTGGACATATCAAAGTTTGCGGATTCAACAATAATGGAATTGGAATTTTCGTCTATTTCGCTACTTAAGGACCCCATAATCCCCGCAAGAGCTATTATTTTTTGTCCGCTTTCTATGACGATATCCCCGTTTATCAATTTTCTTTCCTTGCCGTCAATCGTAAAAACAGACTCCCCGCCTTTGGCTAACCTAATATTTATTTGTTCCCCCCCCAGCTTTTTTTCATCGAAGGCATGCAGCGGCTGAGAGGTTTCGAGCATAACGATATTTGTCAAATCTACAACATTGTTGACCGGCCTGACCCCGCTTTTTATTAATTTGTTTTTGATGCCCTGACCTGATTCGTCTATTTTTACATTGCTGATTTTAACTGCGATATAAGCCGGGATTAAATCCCTGTTTTCCACGCTGACGCTTAATTTACCGTCCTGGAAGGCATAAATTTTTCCGGGGATAACCTCTATGCCGTTATAGATTTCTGGTAAAATAATTTCTTTACCTAAGATGGCGGACAACTCATGCGCAAAACCCAGCACCCCAAACAAGTCCGGTCTGTTAGGCTCAAGGTCAAATTCTAAAACGGTGTCTTCGAGATCAAAAATATCATATGCCGTTTTGCCGATTTCCTCGGAAGGAAATTTTATGATGCCCGGCATATTTAACTGGAAACCTATATCCTTTTCGGAGCAAAAGGCGGCTTCCGAAACGACCCCGAAAATTGATTTATCCCTTATCTTTAATCCATCTTCGAAAACAGCCCCTTTTGTCGCAATCAGCAGTTTTTCTCCAACCTCCACATTAAGACCCGCCTTGGTGAAAACCACCGTTTTTGTTCCGATAGTCCCGCCGCCATAAACTTCCGCAATTCCAAACCTGCCGTTTGCGGGATGTCCGCTGACAGATTTTACCTCCCCCACGACAATATTTTTAAAAGATTTTTTCCGGAAATACGGTATTATTTTTTCAACCTCCATGGTCCTGTTATTAAAAAGATTTGCTATCTTTTCGCTCTCCGCATTAAAATCGATAAATTCTTTCAACCACTTTAAGCTAACCTTCAATTATTTAAATCCTCCTTAAAAAATTAACCTATCCGAACAGTTCCGGTTGTATCAATAATGAACCGCCGGTATTTGATTTTTCTTCATAAATGCCGTTATATACTATTCTTAACTCATCCATAACCTCTGCTAAATCAAATGCACCATTTTTATCTAATTTTAACCCTATGACACCATTTTGCCCCAGCAGTAACTTTAAACCGGAGTTATCCGGCGAACCCATAAGTCCCCCAGCATATACAGGAACAAAAACGGGTCTTTTTTGCTTCAACGAAAAATCGCAAGTCTTCATAGTTCCCCCGCCGATCCCCGATGATATGGCAAAAGTTCCGAGGCTTGAACCGCTCTGGAGCCTGTCCCTTGCAATTAAACTTTTAGCGCTGACTTTTGAATGCAATGGCAATTCGGAAACTATTGCCCCGTCGTGCAAAATAATCTCCTGATAAAGATTGTTGTTTTCGGACGGATACGCAGGCGCCAATAAGCCCGAACCGACATACGCAATTGTATAACAGCGGCTTTTTAGCGCGGTTTTATGCGCAATGGTATCTATCCCCGCGGCAAGGCCGCTTATTACAGAAAATCCGGACGAACAAAGCTGCTCCGTTAAACCCTGAGCTAAACTCAGGGAATAATCCGGCGGATTTCTTTGCCCGATAACGGCAACCGCAAATTTCAGGTTTTCTTTCAAAACCCCTTTATAATACAAAATTACTGGTTTGTTTCTAACGAAATTTAAGTTAGAAGGATAAAGGGGCGAGTTGTATGTTATGATTTTAATGCCGTTTTTCGATGCTTCTTCGATTTCGTTAATAGCTTCGAAAAATGCCGTTCTGACAATCCTCGCATTCCTTAAAATCTCTATCTGCTCGTTTTTAATGCCCGCTTTTAGAAATTCGGATTTCGGGGCATCGAAAATATCGCATGGATTTTTAAAAGCTTTTAATAAAAAAAGGATATGGATGTTTTTAAATCCCTTAATTTTTTTTAATGCGAGAACGCATATTAAATCATCCATTAAAATCCTCTTGCAATCCGCTAAAATTATGCGCATCGCGGGAAAAACCGTCCGGCTGGAGCAATGTTTTCCCAAGGAATAGCCCTATAACCGAATTTGCCTCCTTCCTCAATAAAGCCTGTTTTATCGTTCTAAATGTAATCCCCGTAGTAATAATATCGTCAAATAAAATAATATTTTTTGATTTAAATTCTCCTGTATCTTTTACCGATATCGAGCCTGCAAAACTGTTTTTATATTTTTCTCCGGCCACATGGTTAGGCTTATGCCCTTTAACGCAAACTATTCCGCCCTTTAAATAATCTATCAGACCCATAGATGCTAAATGCGAACAAACTATACTATTTGGATAGTTATCGAGATAAGAATTGCTCGGCGGCACCGGCAAAATTAAATCGTACGGATATAAGTAATTATAAATAATATTGCTTAAAAGTCTTGCAAAAAATGATATTATTTTATAATCCCCCTTTTTATATCTTAATATCAATCCGGAATATTCATCCAAAGGGGACAAGGGGGAAGGGATGCCTTTTGCATTTTTTGGAATATAATGTGTTATATAAAAATATTCCCCGCCGGCACCCACATTTATATTATTTTTTAAAATTTTGCTTTGCATTTCACCCTTGCGGTTATTAATAATAACAAATATAAGCTTATCTTATTATGATAAATCTTTATTTCAAAAATTTCAATTTTAATCTATCGAATTATGTAGGAATTGCCCTTCTTTCGGAAGGCGAAAAAGGGTCGTTTATAAAAAACCTGAAAAACTTGGGATTAGACCCGGACATTATATCGTTTATGGAGATTAAATCTTCTTTGCAGCCGCAACCGTATAATAAAATTTCCGGCCCGCTTAACTTCCCGTTAAAAGATATAGGAGAACTTTTCCGGTCGAGGTTTATAATTTTAGAAGATTTATCTGTGGAAAACATGCCGGACGCCATTTTATTTAATGCGATATGCGATTTTGCCCTGCACGGCAAAATTATTTTATGCCCGGTAATACCGGATAAATTTGATTTACAAAGCATATATGATAATTTTCATAAAAATTTCTATGAGGATTTAATCATGGATATTTTTAAACTTCGATTAAAATTCTTAGCGGCTACAAAAATAATTACCGATAGAAAAACTAAATTCGTTTCAACGGTAACTTATATTATTAAAAAGATAAACGCGCTGGGATTTGACCATATGGAAAGCGAAACCGGATTAAATGATTCTTATTTAAAATTTATCAATAAAAATAATTTTATAATAATACTTAAAATCCACCCCTTAAAAAACGTTATCGCCCTGAGAGATGAGTTTATAGCAGATTCCAAAATAATATTAAATGTTTCGCCCAATGATATTTATTTTAATCCCGATGAATTAATTAATAAAATTAAAATATTTCCATTAATTACCGGAAATATCAAAAACGCCGGAATCAAAAAGAGAATTTCAAAATTTAAATACGATAAATTAAGCAAAATTCAGGCTATTTCTATAAAAGAATTGAACTCGGCGCACCTCGTCATAGCAGGGGCAGGCTCCGGAAAAACCAGGCTGATTGTGAATAAATTTTTATATCTTACAAATTTTATTTCCCCCGGTGAAATTTTAGTATTGACTTTTACAAATAATGCCGTGGAAGAAATAAAAAACCGGGTTGGATACCAATGCCCCGGCGATAATTCTAATTTTAAAAAGATATTAAACATTATGACGTACCACAGTTTTTTCTATTCCATTATCAGGGAATATCATGCGGAATTGGGATTCAAATCTTTACCGGCGGTAAAAATGGATATATTTAAAGATAGCTGGGGCCGGCTTTTGGCCGGCTCTTCGCGGGGGAGGCAAGGCCAACCCCATTTTATATCTTACGACGACATAATTTTAAATATCGTAAAATTATTTAAAAACGAAGAAATAGTCCATAATATTGCAAGCAGGTTCAAATACATTTTAGTGGACGAATATCAGGATATAGATTTTTTAAGTGACATTATTATCAAAAAAATAGACTGCGGCAGGGGTATAACGATGTATGCCGGGGACGACGATCAGGCTATCTACGGCTTTAACGGCGGCAATTCCGCAAATCTGCTTTTTTTCGATTTGTTTTATCCTTCGGGAAAGCTATTTATCATGCAATATAATTACAGGTCGGGCTCTAAAATCATAGATTTTTGTAATTCACTCCTCGGCAGCATAAATTTTAGATTTCCTAAAAAAATGGTTCAGCCCGAAAATAAAAATGCATTATCCGGCGAAAACAGGGTTGACATACTAAGCTTTAAAAACAAAAATTCGGAAGACAGGTTTATCCTTAACCGGTTTAACCTGCATCTGGCAAAAGGGGAAAACACGGCTATTCTTGTCAGAACAAAAAAGGAAGAGGTTAGTTTTAAAAAAATATTCAAAGAAATAAATCCCGAAGTCTATGTAAATTCTAAAAATTGGTTTATAGGAACAATCCACAAAAGCAAAGGAATGGAATTTGATATCGTATTTATCGCAAATGCAAGCGACGGAAACATGCCCAACTTAAGGAGTTTATCCGGAACGGCTGGCGGCAACAAGATAAAAATATTAAATCACCCGTTCCGGCTTTTTTTGAATGAAGATATTGGTGATGGCAAAAATGATGAAGGCGCATATGAAGACGAAATCAAACTGTTCTATGTTGCGGTTTCAAGGGCAAAAAAGGGGGTCTTCATCACATACTCCGGTAAGAAATCCGGATTTTTGAACGTTTGAATATTGAGTGAGTGGTTAAAACTGGCTTAATACGTCTAAATTTCCTTGATAAAGAAGCCTTAAATCGTTAATATTATATTTCAACATCACAATCCTGTCAAATCCCATTCCAAAAGCGAATCCGCGATATTTGCTTGAATCTATCTTTACATATTTGAAGACGTCGGGGTGAACCATCCCGCATGGGATAACCTCTATCCAGCCGGTATTTTTGCAAATGCCGCACCCTTTTCCCCCACAGAAAGAGCATTCTATATCCAGGTCCAAGCCGGGTTCCACAAAGGGATAAAATGCGGGCCTAAATCTGGTTTTTTTTGCGCCTAAAAGATATTTGACGGTTTCCTCTAAAATGCCTTTTAAGTCGGTTAATCTGACATTTTTATCCACGAAAAGCCCTTCCATTTGATTAAACATAAACAGATGCGTTGCGTCAACGGCCTCATATCTGTAACATCTGCCCGGCGCTATCACCCTAAGCGGAGGAGACTTTTTTTCCATGGTTCTTATCTGGACGCTCGAGGTATGCGTCCGGGGAACCAAGCCGTTTAAAAGATAAAAGGTATCCCAAACGTCTCTTGCGGGATGGTTGGGCGGAATATTCAGCGCATCGAAATTGTAATAAGCCGTTTCTATCTCCGGCCCCTCGACTATTTCAAAACCCATGGAAGAAAAAAAATCTGCCGCTTCTTCAAGGACCGCCGTAATCGGGTGTGTGTGCAATCTTTCAATGTAAACACCGGGTATGGTTAAATCTATTCTATTGCGATTTAGAAGATATTCGTTATGGCTTGCGTTTATTAATTCATTTTTTTTATTTTTATAAATTCCCTCAATCTTTTTCTTAATTTCGTTGGATTCAGACCCTATTATTTTTTTTTCTTCGGGGGTAAAAGAGTGGATATTATGCAATATTTCGGTGAGTTTTCCCTTTTTGCCGGCGAGGAACCTGAGTTGGGAATCCAGTTCGTTTAAGTCTTTGGAGCCGTTTAAGAGATGGTCTGCATCTTCGAAAATTTTACCCAGACTATTTAAAATCTCTGGTGGACTGAGCAGGGCATGAGGGGCATTCCGCTGAATTTCGTTTTCTTTTTCCATGTCAATAATGTCAATATATTATTTTACCTTAATCCTGCGTTAGAACTTCTCATAACTCCTCTCCCCCTTGACGGGAGGGGACTAAGAGGGGTTTACCGTTATAAATGTTTTAAGTGGTGCCGAGGGCCGGAATCGAACCGGCACGGAACTAAGTTCCGAGGGATTTTAAGTCCCTTGCGTCTACCATTTCCGCCACCCCGGCATTTCATCTAAAGCACGGCGGAGAAAAATATAACTTACATAGATTTGTACCGGCCGTCATTCGCCTTTACCATATACCTGTCCTGAGATATTCATCTATGGAGACGGCGGCCTTTTTACCGGCGCCCATAGCCAGTATAACCGTTGCGGCCCCCGTTACGATGTCGCCGCCGGCAAATACCCCTTTTTTTGTGGTTTTTCCCGTATTTTCATCGGCAATTATATAGCCCCATTTATTTAAAGCCATCCCCGGCGTTGAATTTGGCACAATGGGGTTTGCATTGGTTCCGATAGCAATAACTGCGGCGTCTATATTGGTCATAAATTCCGACCCTAAGCGGAGGAGACTTTTT
>JAMCUF010000015.1 GCA_023381755.1 Deltaproteobacteria bacterium | reverse complement strand
GGAATAGCGGCGCTAATAGCAAAAAAAAGGGCAAGTTTGAACTTGCCGACGGGGGGACCCTGTTTTTAGATGAAATAGGGGATATGGGCATAAGGATGCAATCCAAAATTTTAAGGGTTTTACAGGATAATAAATTTCAAAGGGTCGGCGGCGAAACAGAAGTCGAGGTGGATGTGAGGGTTGTGGCAGCAACAAATAAAGACCTTGAAAAAGAGATAACCTCCGGCAGATTTCGAGGCGATTTATTTTATATTTGTAATGTTATTCCGTTTTTTATTCCCCCCTTAAGAGAAAGAAAGGAAGATATTCCATTATTAATTGATTATTTTATTAAAAGCTTTAG
This sequence comes from Deltaproteobacteria bacterium, assembly GCA_023381755.1. Lineage (GTDB taxonomy): Bacteria > SZUA-79 > SZUA-79 > Acidulodesulfobacterales > Acidulodesulfobacteraceae > Acidulodesulfobacterium. The sequence continues at coordinate 6,551 of JAMCUF010000015.1, read as the reverse complement.
CAAGGCGCGGGTATTAGAAATAGACGAGCGCGCAATAAATGCCTTAAAAAGTTATGATTGGCCCGGAAATGTCAGGGAATTAAAAAACATCATCGAAAGGTTTTCCATCTTTAATTCACAAAACAAAATAACGGAAGAGGATGTGCTGAACGAGTTAAAAATTAAAAATTATAAGGATAGCATTTATAACGATAAAATTAATTATGATAAAAATAAAAGCAATATCGAAAAGTATATCGGCATCGGCACACCTTCTTTTAAGGAAGCAAAAGAAGCATTTGAAAGACTTTATTTAACGGATAAACTTAAAGAAAACGATAATAACATTACAAAAACAGCTAAAAATCTCGGCATGAGCAGGAGAAACCTCCAAAAAAGGATAGGCCGCCTAAAAATTAATCAATAAAAAAATAAATCGCTAATATGGCTATTTTTATAGCATATTTTAAGATTAACCGTATTTCGCTTTTCAATGGAATTTCGTAAAATCAAGTCTTTTTAATCTGGCATATATTTTGCAGTTTATATTATTTAATTTTACCTCCGGTTATAAGTTTTAGAAGTTTCCACCTTCGCCGGAGACAAGTTTTATTTATGTTTATATTAAAATTTTAAAATTTATTAACGGCAAATTTTAAAAAGGGAGGTGAAAAAATGAAAAGAATCGAAGCGATAATTAAGCCCTTTAAACTTGACGATGTAAAAGAAGCGCTTAACGCAATAGGAATACACGGAATAACCGTCACGGAGGTTAAGGGGTTCGGAAGACAGAAGGGTCATACAGAGTTGTACAGAGGCGCTGAATACAGGGTTGATTTTGTTCCTAAGGCAAAGCTTGAGATTGTATGTTCCGACGACGTTGCCGGAAATATAATCGAGGTTATAGAAAAAAGCGCAAAGACGGGCAATATCGGAGATGGCAAGATATTTCTATCGCCGGTCGAAGAGGTTATAAGAATCAGAACGGGGGAAAAGGGGGAATCCGCTATTTAACTGTTATTAATTAGTTAGTTATAGGAGGGAATGAAATCATTATGAATGTAAATTTTTTTAAATATTTTAAAAACTTTAAAATACCGTTGACATTTATATGGTCTTTAATAGGCGGTTTGTCTTTAGTTTTATTTTCATGGGTAAGTCCTGTTTTTGCCACCGCTTCAAAAGTTCCGGCATTTAGCGCAGGAAATACCGCATGGGTTTTGGCTTCAACCGCCCTTGTTTTGATTATGACGCCGGGGCTTGGCTTTTATTACGGCGGTATGGTCAGAAGAAAAAATGTTTTAAATACGATATCGCTTAGTTTTATTACAATTTGTACGGTCAGCGTTATCTGGATTTTATGGGGTTACTCCTTGGCTTTTGGCCCGGATGCCTTTGGAGGGTTAATAGGAAATTTTCAATATCTTGGTTTATTTGCAATGAAAGAAGTTCAACATTCAAGATATGACGGCACTATACCTTCTTACATTTATGTGATGTTTCAGCTGATGTTTGCGATAATAACGGTTGCGTTAGTAAGCGGTTCGCTTGTCGAAAGAATAAAATTTTCTTCATGGGTTATATTCACGATAGTATGGCTTACCTTGGTTTACGCCCCGATAGCCCAGTGGGTCTGGGGGATAGGGGGAATGTTCCAAAAAATGGGCGCGCTTGATTTTGCAGGGGGAACCGTCGTCCATATTGATTCAGGTGTTGCCGGTCTTGCCGGAGCACTTGTTTTAGGAAGAAGAAAAGGGTATATGAAGGAAAACATTATTCAGCCGAACCAGTTAGGTTATACGATTTTGGGCGGAGCGCTTTTATGGTTCGGGTGGTTTGGTTTTAATGCGGGAAGCGCGCTGGAAGCCAGCCCGCTTGCGGCGTCCGCATTTTTGGTAACAAATACCGCCACGGCTGCGGCGGCTATAGGCTGGATGATTGCCGAATGGATTAACAGCGGAAAACCGACGACGCTCGGCATGGTCTCAGGTGCCGTTGCAGGGCTTGTTGCGATAACCCCCGCTTCCGGTTTTGTCAACCCGATTGCTTCGATAATAATCGGTCTTGTTGCAGGGGTTATATGTTATTCTATGGTTGTTTTCGTTAAGCCGAAATTTGGTTACGACGATGCCTTAGACGCTTTTAACGTCCACGCCGCCGGCGGGGCATGGGGAGCGCTGGCGACGGGCCTTTTCGCGGACCCGCTTATCAATCCTGCCGGAAGGGGCTTATTTTATGGAAATCCCGGACAGGTTTGGATTCAATTATTAACCATAATAACGGTAGCCGCCTATTCATTTACGATGAGCTATATAATATTTAGGGTCATAGATAAAGTTATGGGCTTAAGAGTTGATAAGGAAACCGAGTCAATGGGTTTAGATATTACACAGCACGACGAAGCAGGCTATAACTTTTAATTTTAAATTTAAATTTGAATTTTATAGTTTCGCAATTTCGGGGAGGGGGCGGGTTTCTAAAAGACCGCCCCCTTTTTTATTTAAAATTAGTAGGAATAAATGATATGATTGTAAAGTTTTATAATTTTTAAAAAAATTGAAAAGTCCCCTCCTCACAAAAAAGGGGGTTATGCCATTTTTTTATTATGGATATAATATGGATATAAATAGTCTAATTCTCAACAATTTAAACCATTCTTTAATTTTATTCGACGAAGACCTTACTTTAAGGTTTTTAAATTTACCTGCGCAGGAGCTTACCGGATATTCCGATAGGTTTTTAAACAACATAAGCCTGAGCGATTTTTTTTATAATAACAGGTATATAGAGGAGCATGCCGGGGGGGTTATAGAAACGGGAGAAGGGTTTATCGATTTTGAATATAAATTTATAAATAAAAATCATGACCGGCGTTTAGTTATTTTAGAAATATCCAAGGTGGCGGATGAAGATAAATTTTATGTTATTATTTCCTTGAAAGATATAACAAGATTTAAGGAAATGGACAATAATATCAAAAATGAGGAAAGGCTTAACGATTTATCAAGGTTCATAGCGGAGATGTCTCATGAGATAAGAAATCCGCTTGGCGGCGTCAAGGCGGCCGCTTCTTACCTGAAAAGAAAATTTAATCAGGTGGCATTGTATTTGCCGGCAGACCTCCAGGATTTAGACAATTTTTTAGAAATAATAATAAAAGAAGTCGGCAGGATAAACAATCTTATAGAAGATCTTTTATCTTTATCGAAAAAGCATAGGACAAGAAGCGAAAAGATCAATATTAATAAAGCGATAAATGAAATAATACTGATGGAAGGCGAAGCGTTGGGAAATAAAAATATAGAGATTATTAAAGAATTTGATCCGAGCCTTCCAAAAATTTATGCGTCCGAAAATGCCCTGAAGCAGGTTTTTTTAAACAGCTTAAAAAACGGAGCGGAGGCGATAAAACCTGAGGCTAAGGGTGTAATAAAAATTATAACAAAATTGGACTTTACGAGAAACAGCCCAAAATTCTTGAAAATAGAGTTTATAGATAACGGCTGTGGGATAGGTAAAAATGATATGAAAAATCTATTTGTTCCGTTTTTTACGACAAAAGAAACCGGAAGCGGCCTTGGTCTTGCCGTTAGTCAGAAGATAATCTATGAGCATAACGGATTTATTAATATAGACTCTGTTAAAAACCGCGGGACAACGGTTTCTATCTATATCCCTATTGAAAAAAGAAAATCTTACTGAAACGGCTTAGGGAAAATTAGCGGTAAATTTATGATTTTATAATAATCAAGGGTGTAAACGCCGGCTATTACCAATAATATTATTAATAATAGCAGTATGATAATTCGGAGAATACCGGTTTTCCTCCTTTCTTCTTTTCCGGTTTCTTTCCTGAAAGGGCCGTCTATTTCCTGCATAATGGATTTCATAAAGTCGCCGGCCCCGTTGTTATTTTCATCGGTTTTTTTATGCGTTTTGTCTTCAGGTTCTTTTTTAGCCTTTAATTCGCCGGTACTTAAGTTATTTTCGGACACAGAAATAGTTCCCGATGTATATTCCCGCTCGCCGGGTTCGTCTTTAATCGCGCCGTTTTCTTTATTTATAACAAAAACATTTACGCATGACCTGCATCTTACCCTGACATTATCTTCGGGCATTAAAGATTCGTCAATATCATACGGCGTTCCGCAATAAGGGCAGTAAATATGCAGCATAATAAGCTTTTTTCCGTTCAATAAGTTAAAGATCCAGGAAATATTTATATTTTTACTGTTGAAGATTTTTATATTATGAGCAATAATAATACAATTATGAATACAAATCAACAACTAAATTTAAAACATATTCTCTTAAGGGCGTTAAAGAGTAAACTTAAATCTTCCGATTATATTACCTTGATATTATATGAAAATTGGGAAACTATCTGTGGCGCCGAGATAGGAAAAAAAACCAAACCTAAGGCGTTTAACAAAAATACTTTAACGATTGGCGTGGATAATCCCTCTCTTTCATTTGAGCTTGGATTTAACAGAGAAGACTTGATAAGTAAACTCAATGATTACCTTTTTTCTTTGGAAAAGGAAAAGACCTTTATAGAAAAACACGCGGCTATCAAAAACCTCAGGTTTATCAATAATTAAATCGGTTAAATCCCCTCCGATAGCCTTTCGGCAGGCTTTATAGCAAGAAAGAGGACGGCATGTTACTTATTTATCGAAAGAATCTTATCGAGGAATGATTTTTTTAACGGGTGCGTTTCTTCACCGCTTTCCCGCGCAAATTCTTCAAGCAGTTTTTTTTGCTTTGAGGTTAAGTTTGCCGGCGTTTCCACGACGATGTTGACGTATTCATTTCCCTTTACGGCGCCGCCGAGGCTTGGAGCCCCCCTGCCTTTTAACGTGAATTTGGTTCCGCTCTGAGTTCCGGGCGGTATTTTTATAGCCGCTTTTCCGTCAACGGTAGGTGCCTCTGCCTCGCAACCAAGCGCAGCCTGGGCAAAACTTACCGGTACGGTAACATAAATGTCGTTGCCGTTTCTTTTAAATATGTGATGCGGCTCAACGCTAATATCTACGTACAAATCCCCATTCGGACCGCCGTGGAATCCGGATGCACCCTCCCCGGAAACCTTTAGTCTGTTGCCGTCATCGATACCGGCCGGTATCTTTATATCTAATCTACGTGCCAAAATGACCCTGCCCTCCCCTTTACAAACGGGACACGGGCTTTCTATAAATTCACCCTCACCTTTGCATTTGTAACAGGTTCTAGATACCGTAAAAAATCCCTGTTGTTGCCTAATTTCGCCGGTTCCTTTGCATACGGGGCATACGACCGGTTTTATTCCATTTTTTGCCCCGGTTCCACCGCAACCGGTGCATTTATCATATCTGTTGAATTTTATCTCTTTTGATACGCCGAAGATAGCCTCCTCAAATTTAATTTTAACGGCATATCTGAGGTCCTCGCCCTTTCTTTGTTTAGTTTTTTTGTTGTTTGGATGGGAAAAAATATCCCCAAAAAAATCATTAAATATATCGTTAAAACCGAAGCCGTAACCGCCACCTTGACCGGCGCCGACCCCTTCATGTCCGAATCTATCGTAAGCCCCTCTTTTTTCTTCATCGCATAAAACTTCGTAAGCCTCGTTTATTTCCTTAAACCTTTCTTCGGATTCGTTATCGCCCTGATTCTTATCGGGGTGATGCTTTAAAGCCAGTTTTCTGTAAGCCTTTTTTATTTCATCGGGGGACGCGTTTCTGTCCACTCCAAGTATATCGTAATAATCTCTTTTAGTTGACATAATTTTTTGTTTTACCTGCCAGCGGCGCCCCTCTTATCGCCTTTCTTTGCCTTTATAGGGATATTCGCCCGCACTTACTTAATCCGCCATATTTCCCTCCCCTATAAAAAAGAGGGGCGGAAAAGGAAGCGACTGGTATGGTATATATAATAGTTTAAGTTTAAAGGTATTTTATTTTTAAATTATTAATTTTTATTTTTATCCTTTACTTCTTCATATTCGGCTTCTACGACATTTTCATCTTTAGATGACTGTCCGGAAGCCTGTTCCTCTTTGATGTTTGAGGCGCCGGCGCCAGAAGTCTCGGCCGTTTTTTTGTATATCGCTTCCGCAATGGAATGGGACAATTTTTCCAGTTCCTCAAAAAACACTACTATCCCGTCAATATCATCCGACTCGAGAGCCTTTTTCGCCTCCGCAATTTTTTCTTCGGCAGCCATTTTATCTTCGGATCCAATCTTGTCAGAAGAGTCTTTCATGGTTTTTTCGACGGAGTAAACCAAACCGTCTAAGTGATTTCTCACCTCTATCAATTCCTTCCTTTTTGAATCCTCTTCTTTGTGAAGCTCGGCTTCCTTGACCATTTTATCTATCTCTTCCTTCGAAAGCCCGCTGGAAGCCGTAATTTTAATAGACTGTTCTTTGCCGGTTCCAAGGTCTTTTGCGGAGACGTGAACTATTCCGTTGGCATCGATATCGAAGGTAACCTCAATTTGAGGAACGCCCCTTGGAGAAGGCGGAATCCCCGTAAGTTCAAATCTTCCAAGGCTTTTATTATTTTCGGCCATTTCCCTTTCACCATCAGGCT
>JAMCUF010000008.1 GCA_023381755.1 Deltaproteobacteria bacterium | reverse complement strand
ACGATACCGATTATGAAATTATTGCTGTTATATTCAAGCATTTAATTAATTCTCCAAGGTATTATTATTTATCGCAATTATTTAAAATAATTAATAGTTTAATTTTTGAGCTCGCAGAAATCTTCATAGTCTATCAAATCAAGAACGCTGGGCGTTTCGCCGCATAACGGACAGGTTTTATCCTTTCTAAGCTTCATCTCGGTAAATTTCATATCAAGCGCGTCATAGATTAAAAGCCTTCCGTTCAGGGTAAGGCCTACGCCAAGGATAATTTTTATAGCCTCGTTTGCCTGAATTGCACCAACCACTCCCGGAAGAACCCCCAGGACTCCCGCTTCCTGACAGCTTGGCACAAGACCCGGCGGAGGGGGGGTTGGAAAAAGGCACCTGTAGCAAGGACCCTCTTCCGGCAAAAATACCGTTGCTTGTCCGTCAAACCTGAATATGGAACCGTAAACAAGCGGTTTTCTCATAAAATGGCAGGCGTCATTTATTAAATATCTCGTCGGAAAGTTATCGGTTGCGTCTATTACAACATCGTAACCCCCTATCAAATCTTTAATATTTTCCGAGCCGATCTTTTCTTTATACGTTATTACATTTACATCCGGATTAATCCTTGCAATAGAATCCTTTGCGGAGTCCACTTTGTATCTTCCTACGTCATGAGTGCCGTGCCATATTTGCCTTTGAAGATTAGACAAATCGACCGTGTCGAAATCCACTATGCCAAGGGTCCCAACCCCCGCCGCACCCAGATAATATCCGCAGGGTGCGCCAAGCCCGCCGGCGCCTATCAATAAAACCTTTGATGTCAATAATTTTATTTGTCCTTCCCCGCCAACCTCCGGTAATATTATATGTCTCGCATATCTTTTAATCTGTTCTTCGGTAAATTCCAAAATATTACATCCTCCGTTAAAATTGACCTGACAAGTTTAAACCCGCCTTAACTGAATTTGATTCACTAACTTACAAATTTTGCATTAATCATTCTACCACATCCAGAACAATGGGCTCCACCGTTACGCCCCTTGATTCCAAAAACTTAACCGCTCTTTCAATTTCCTGAGGTTCCCCTTCTATCTCGATGGCGATTATGCCTATGTCGTTTGAAATGCTCGCGCTTCTGATATTTGTTATAACATTATAATTTTTACCGATAAGGTATATTAACGGTTCTTTTATAGCTTCCTGAGGATAGTTAAGATAAAATTTTTTCTTTTCGTTAGCGCCTCCCGCAATTGCCGGAATTATAGAAATGACGTCCCCGTCTTCAACCTTAGAATTTATGCTATCCAAAAACCTGATATCCTCGTCGTTGAGGTAAACGTTAACAAATCTTCTAATCTGGTCATTTTGTTCGCATATTCTTTCTTTAATACCAGTAAAATTGTCTTCAAGGTTGTTTATTATTTCTATAATGGTTGAACCGTCGGAGTCAACCTCAGGCTTTCCGTTTGTTAATGACCTTAAAGGTGTTGGTATTCTTACTTTTATTGACATTTAATCCTCCTCATTATTTATAAATTATTTTTTAAGTTCAGTCTTTCCGGTGATTTTAGCAAGCACCTTCTCGAATTCCTCAAGGTTTGCTTCGATAGTTGCAGGTTCTTTCAGCTTCCCGTTAATTGCTTCAAGTGTTTTTAAACCGTTGCCTGTTATGGCAAGAACCGTGGTTTCGTTTTTATTTATATAGCCACTGTCGATAAGTTTTTTAGCCACGGCAACGGTGACACCTCCCGCGGTTTCGGTAAATATCCCTTCCGTTTTGGCTAAAAGCTTCATTCCCGCGATGATTTCATCGTCCGTTGCATCCTCGCCGTATCCGCCCGTTTTACTCATAAGGTCGGAGGCATAATATCCGTCGGCGGGATTGCCTATTGCAAGGGATTTTGCAATTGTGTCCGGAGTTTTAACCGGCTTAATGAATTCCCTTTTTTCTTTAACGGTAGCGGTTATTGGGTTGCATCCCGTAGCCTGCGCTCCAAAAATCTTAGTTTTTGGTTTTTCTTTTAACAAGCCGCAATATTCGAACTCATCTATCGCCTTTCCAACCTTCGTAATTAAAGAACCGCCCGCCATAGGAACAACGATATTGTCGGGGGCTTTAAACCCAAGCTGTTCAAGTATTTCGAAGGTGAGAGATTTTGAACCTTCGGCATAATATGGCCTTAAATTTATATTTACAAATCCCCAGTTGTGCTTTCCCGCAATTTCCGTACAAAGCCTGTTGACCTTGTCATAACTTCCGTTAATCTTCACTAAATTAGTGTCATAGATTAAAGTCCCCAATACCTTTCCGATTTCAAGGTTTGAAGGGATAAATACAAAACTTTCATAACTTGCGGAAGCCGCTAAAGCCGCAACGGCGTTTGCAAGATTTCCGGTTGAAGCGCATGCCACAACCTTAAAGCCGAATTCTTTAGCTTTGGCTATCGCAACGGACACGACCCTGTCTTTAAAGGATAATGTGGGGAAGTTTACGGCATCGTTTTTAACGTACAATTCCTTAACCCCTAATTCCTTTGCAAGGTTATCCGCCTTTACAAGGGGAGTATAGCCTACATTTTTACCTATTTTGATTTCCCCTTTTATAGGGAGCAGTTCCAGATAACGCCACATATTCGGGTCTCTGGATTTAATCCTGTCGATGCTTATTTGTTTTTTAATACCGTCGTAATCGTAATCGACCTCAAGAGGTCCGAAACAATAGTCGCAAACATAAAGGGGGCTATCGGGATATTCTTTACCGCATTCCCTGCATTTTAAACCCTTAACGAACATTTCCTCTCCTTATTTTTAAATAATTTATTTGCATATTTACAGGTTTTGGAATAAAAAACCCCTTCTTCCGGATGAATTACAGAAGAAGGGGTTTTGAACTCTTTTCTTCTTATCTTCCAGGAATTAACCTGCGGGAATTAGCACCGATTCCCATTTACTATCGGTTGCTGCGGCGTCAAACGGGCCCGGCCCTCTACCGCTCTTGATAAGAAATATCAATTTATTTATACGTAAAATTCAAAGAACAATTAAAATTAAGCGATAAACAAATATTACACCGCTTACATCATTAATATCATTTATATAATATTATTTAAATATTGTCAAGATGAAATTTGGCCTGTAATTGTGATATATTAATAGACATTATGCCAAGGTTAATATTTAAGTTCTTAATATTAATAGCCTTATTGTTTGCTTTATCCTTTGAGCTTGCCGGATGCATTCCTTATATAATCGGCAGGCGTTATCCAGGATATCCCCCGTCTTACCGCACTCCAAAATACTATCCGCCTAAGCAAATATCGCATAACGTGGAAGTTGGAATTGCGTCATGGTACGGGCCCGGTTTTCAGGGGAGGCCGACCGCAAGCGGGCAAATTTATAATATGTACGATTTGACGGCAGCGTCAAAAACCCTTCCGTTAGACAGTTATGCCTATGTTACCGATTTAAAGAATCACCGAAGCATCGAGGTCTATGTAAACGACAGGGGGCCGTATTACGGGGATAGAATCATAGATTTGTCTTATGCGGCCGCAAGGGCTCTGAATATGGTAGGTCCAGGCACGGCCATGGTCAGGATTCAATATCTGGGACCAAAACTAATCGTAAGCAATATAACCAATTCCTACAATGTAAAATATATACCGCCTATATTTGGCTATACGCTACAGTTTGCGGCGTATACAAAGAAATCAAAGGCGACGAACAAGGTTAAACAGATGAAAAAAGTCGTTCCCGGGGTTCGCGTTATCACAAAAACAGTGCGCGGTATATTTTATTATAAGGTTGTATTCGGCAAATTTAAAAATCTGAAAGATGCTTATAATTTTGCCAAAATTATTACAAAATACGGATATGATGTTTACATTACTAAAATAGGATAACGGGATAAAACAAAATGGAATAAATATGGAAAAAATAAAATTTATTTATTATAATTTTATAGGACAGGTTCCCGCCGCAGCGGGCGGGACATGGGATTAAAAAATATGAAAATAGCCGCCGTAATACCGGCACGATATAAATCAACACGTTTTGAGGGGAAGCCGCTTGCCCTGATTTTTAATAAGCCGATGGTCATGCATGTATATGAGGGCGTAATAAAATCGGATGCGTTGTCCGAAGTTCTGATTGCCACGGAAGACAGGCGCGTTTATAATGCCTGCCGCGGTTTTGGGGCAAAAGTAGTTATGACAAAGGATACCCATCGGTCGGGTACCGACAGGGTAATAGAAGCGGCGGCGGACATATGCGCCGATATAATATTAAATATTCAGGGAGATGAACCCTTGGTAAATACCGAAATAATAGATACTTTAATCAAACCCTTTAAAGAAGACGGTAATATTTCATATACAAGCGTGAAAACCCCGATTTATTCCTATAAGGAATTTATGGACCCCAACAATGTTAAGGTTGTTGTAGATAAAAATGATTTTGGAATTTATTTCTCAAGAAGCCCGATTCCCTATGACAGGGAAAACGACAAGGGGCTTAAGAATTTTAAAGGCGTATTCGGCTTTAAGCATTTGGGTTTTTATGGTTATACGAAAGATTTTCTTATTGAATTTGGGAAAATGCCCCCCTCATATTTAGAGAAAAAAGAGATGCTCGAGCAGTTAAGGGCGATAGAAAACGGTTATAAAATAAAGGTTGAAACCGTCGGTATTTCCACAATACCGGTCGATATTCCGGATGACATAAAAAGAGTTGAAAAGTTTATTTTAAAATCATATAATAATTAGCTTAACTATTTATTATGTTATTATGGTTTGTTCGGTATATAAAAAAATAAAAATTTAAAGGAGTTGTCAGCAATGAAAGAAGGAATACATCCGAAAATTTATCAGGCAAGGGTAAAATGCGCTTGCGGCAATGAGTTTGTTACCGGTAGTACGGTTGAAGAGATTCATGTGGATATATGTTCTCAATGCCATCCGTTTTATACGGGCAAACAAAAATTTGTGGATAGCGCGGGAAGGATAGATAAATTTAATAAAAAATACGGCAAAAACAATAACGGTAAGAAGTGATGATTATAGAAAATCCAGGAACGGTATCAATAAAAAACATAAAGCGGTAATAAAATTTAACCCGCCGCCAGCGGTTACAAAACTTGCCTTCAATGGTTAAACTTATTAACTATACCTCTAAGCCAGAGATTACAATAGCGATAGCCGCAAGGCTTTGCTATAGCTCTTATAATATAACCAAAATCGAAAGTGATTTTAGTGAAAGCGAAAAAGGATTAGAAAAAGCAAGGAAATTAATTAAAAGAATCAGGTCTTCAGGTCATGAATCGGTACTGGAGCATTCCAATTTCACTTTCGGGGTAGAAAAACTATCAAGGAGCGCTTCGCATCAATTAGTCAGGCACCGTATCGCATCGTACTCCCAAAGAAGCCAAAGGTATGTTAAGGAGACGAAACCCCAATACGTTATCCCCGATTCGATTGCTGAAAATAGCGAATTTTTGGAAAAATACAATAAGGCAATAGAAGGTATTTTCTCTTTATACGGCTATTTTCTTGAAAACGGCATTCCCGCGGAAGATGCCAGGTATTTGCTTCCTAACGCAACGGAAACCCAGCTTGTCTTTACGATGAACGCAAGGGAACTTTTGCATTTTTTTAGACTAAGGGGATGCGAAAGGGCTCAATGGGAAATCAGGCGTGTTGCGCAAGAGGCGTTTAAACTTGTCCGTCCCCTTGCACCGTCAGTTTTTCATGGCGCAGGTCCTGCATGTGTCAGGGGAAACTGTTCGGAGGGCGAGTTTTCCTGCGGAAAACCTTCGGAGGTTAGGGCGTCATGGTTAAAAGCGGAATTTAATTCCTAATCTTTAAGGGGTTTACCTTAAGGTACGCTTAATGAGGGTGTATTTTTAATGATGGACGATGTTTTAATAAAAAAAGCTGCGGAGCTAAGCAGCGAATCCAAAGAGTTATATAAACAAATACAAAGAGAAAGCCTAAAAGGCTTCAGCGAAGAGGTTAAAGGGCTTTTTAAAAGGCATAATTTAATTAAAAAAACCGCAGAACAATTTGATGAATATAATAAAATTGCCGTAGATATAAAAGACCTCGAGCAGTTGGCTAAAGCCGAAACCGACGAAGCATTGCTTGACATGGAGCTTGTAGAGATAAATTCCCTGAAAATTAAAGCATCAAAGATAGCTGACGATATACGGGATTTTTTTTACCCGAAAGAAAACTTGCGGGACAAGGATATTTTATTGGAAATAAGGGCTGCCACGGGCGGAGAAGAAGCGGCCCTTTTTGCGCTTGACCTCTTCAAAATGTACAATAAATATGCTTTGGATAAAAATTTTAAATTTGAGGTAATATCTTTAAACCCTTCTTCTTCGGGAGGGCTAAAAGAGGTTGTAGTATCGGTTAAGGGTGAAGGCGCATACCGCCTTTTAAAGAATGAAAGTGGCGTGCACAGGGTGCAAAGAATTCCCGCGACGGAGACTCAGGGGCGGGTTCATACATCCGCTGCCACCGTTGCCGTTATGCCGGAGCCTGAAGAAGTTGACCTTAAAATAGACGCCGAGGATTTAAGAATAGACGTTTACCGTTCTTCGGGACACGGCGGGCAAAGCGTGAACACAACCGACTCGGCCGTGAGGGCTACCCACATCCCGACGGGTCTTGTCGTGACCTGCCAGGACGAAAAGTCCCAGCATAAAAACAAGGCAAAAGCCTTGAGGATATTAAGGTCAAGACTTTTAAGCAAAATAGAAGCGGATAAAAAAAGTTTGGAGGCCCAAAATAGAAAGAGCATGGTCGGAAGCGGCGACAGAAGCGAAAAGATAAGAACATATAACTTTCCGCAGGGCAGAATTACCGACCACAGGGCAGGGATAACCATACATAAGTTAGCTTCTGTTATGGACGGCAATCTGGATGAACTTTTGATGCCTTTGGCGGATTACTTTGAATCTCAAAAATAGTGATAATTTTAATACAGATAAAGATTTATCGGTTTATAAATTAATTAAATGGGGAGAGCTTTGCCTTAAAGATAAAAATATCCCGAATCCCTTTAATGAATCGGCTGATATTATGGGGTATGTCCTGAAGAAATCTTTAGACGGGGTTATCATTTCCTACGATATTAAACCGGCCAAAAACCGTATTAATTTATTTAAGAAGCTTATTCTAAAGAGGAGTCTGGGGGAGCCGTACGCTTATATCGTAAAGAAAAAGGAGTTTTACTCAATCCCCTTTTTTGTCAATAAATTTGTTTTAATACCAAGACCTGATACGGAATGTTTGGTCGAAGAAACATTAAAAGAGATTGAAAGGCTTCAAAAGGTCTCAAAAAGAAAGTTATCCATTATGGATTTGGGAACCGGATCGGGAGCCGTAGCTATTTCTATTGCAAAGAATTCAAGTAATGTTATAATTTATGCTGCAGATAATAGCTTGAAAAGTTTGGAAGTGGCAAAAAAAAACATTATTTTTAACGGCGTTGAAGATAAGGTTGTATCGGCATATTTTGATATGCTAAAACCCGATATTTACGGGCTCAATGAAACGAAAGCGCGGCGGTCCGCAGGTCAGGCAAAGCCGGACTTAAATGCTAAGTTATTTGATAATGCCCTGTGCGGCTTTGACATAATAGTATCGAACCCGCCTTACATTAAAACGGGGGAATTAAAAACCTTAGATGACGATGTTAAACTTTATGAGCCTTTAAAGGCATTAGACGGCGGCAAAGACGGGCTTAAATATTATATCTTTAAATTTTTCATTATATAAATGTTCTATGGCAGACTTTTCCCTGCAAT
>JAMCUF010000030.1:2053-8833 GCA_023381755.1 Deltaproteobacteria bacterium | reverse complement strand
GTAAAATTGAAACTAAACGATTTAAATGTCAGCTTGTTATTTGGCGAAATATGCTCGATAAAAATCTTATCATATTCTCTTCTGACAGATATTAAGTGTTTTATATTAAAATATGTGTTCGGTTTTTTACTTTTAACTAGTTCAACAAATGCTTTAAAATTTGAATAGGAAGCTACAGGTTTTATTGAGAAAAGACTTTTACCTAAAATATCTTGAAACTGCCCTAAGGACAAAATAGAAATTTTTAGCAATCTATATAATAAAGCAGGGTGTTTGTTTATTAAATCCTTGCCGTTAAAAACAATTTGCGATAATAAAGGCTTGTCATCACCCGTTTTAGAGAAAAATAGCTTTGAAGCATTATCGAACAAATCTTTTGCAACAACATTTATAAACTCGTCGTCGCTCTTTAAAATTTCGGATGTATTATAAACCGTCTTTAAAAAGGATTTATTGTGTTTTTTAAGCTGCGGAATTATATTTAATCTCACGAAATTTCTAAAGATCCTTTCGTCATAATTCGTATAATCTTCCCTAAACTTAATTGAATTGTCTCTTGCAAAATCTATAATTTCCCGCTTGGCGTGTCTTATGAGCGGCCGTATTATAGTGTTATTTTTTACGGGAATTCCCGCTAATGCACCGCCGCCGCCGCCTATAGTCAGTCTCATAATAAAATTTTCGGCAAAATCGTCCAAATGATGTGCGGTGGCTATTTTTCCGGCGCCAAAATCAAGAGCCGATTCCATTAAAAAGTTATACCTTAAAATTCTTGCGGATTCTTCAAGATTTAGCTTTAGCCTTTTTGCGTAATCTTTGACATCGGCCTCTTTCGTATAAAAAGGAAGGGAGAATTTTTTGCATAAGCCGCTTACAAATAAAATGTCCTCGCGGGACGACGGTCTTATCTTATGGTCAAAAGAAGCGCATGCCGGATTTATTCCAAAATAATGCCTTAATTCATACAGGCAATAAAGCAGAACAGCGGAATCAACGCCGCCGCTAACGGCAACAATAACCTTTTCGCCCCATGCCAAAAGGCTTGAATCTTTTACCGTTTTAATTAACTTGCTTAAAAAAAAGGACCTGAATTTATTCACTAAAGATATTTATACCCGATGCTACCTAAAAATATTTCTTAATTCCTATTTTTTAGAAACTAAAGTAAAAGATGAGGAATATAGCGGAAGTGGTTTGATATCTTTAAAATTAGCTTTTTTAAGTATGTCAACCACCTCTTCGGTGGAAACCCTCTCCCCTGCGGGAGGCCCCATCACAGGATTTAAATCCTCTTTTTTCCAATCCAGAAGGAAAAAAGTCCCCTCATCCTTCAAAACCCTTTTTATCTCTTGAAGGTAACTCGATTTGTCTTCGATTTCATGAAAAACGTTTGCCAGTAAAAGAATATTTACCGAATTGTCGGCAAGGGGCAAAAAATACTCCTCGCACTTAAAAGATTTTACCTTGAAAAGATTTTTCCCGCTGATTTCATTCCCAAGATGACCATTTAATATGCCGAGCATTTCATCGCTCACATCCAAAGCAAACAATAGGATGTTTTTATCCTGAAATCTTTTCATCATAGGTAACAAAAAAAAGCCGCTTCCGCAGCCGACATCCGCAATAGTCACAGCCCCCCCGTTATTTAAATAAGCCGACGCCTCTTTTTCTATTTCGTTTATAAGAAGTTCGGGCGGTATAAGCCTGTATCTTTCCTCGGAATTAAGCCTCTTGTGGTTCGACGGATTAAATTTATGCATGCTTTTTACATTTCCTCCCTTTTTTTATGTTTCTCATAATTAATTACCGTGGTTGAACGAAACCTCGAAATATGACCTTTTTTCGATCATATTGTGAACCGGACACCTTTTTGAAACCCTTTGCAGTTCCTCTATCTGGTCGTCATCGAGATTGCCTACGAATTTTATATTTTTTTCTATTTTATGAACATAACCTCTTTCGTTATCGGCTTCGACACCTGCTTCCTTAAGCTCTTCCGCCCTGACTCTTTTGTGAATTAAATCTATTTCGACATTCCTTAAGTCATATTTCATCCTTTTTGCAAACATCATTAAAACGGAAATTGTGCATGCGCCCTCGGCGCCTAATAAAAGTTCTATCGGATTGGCGGCTAATTCGTCTCCGCCCGATTCTTCGGGTTCGTCGGTTATAATAGTATGATTTTTAGTGATAATCTGATTTTGTAAATTACCGAGGTGTTTTACTTTTACTTCGATGGTTTCGGTTTTAGACAATCTGTATATCCTCCTTATTTCAATATTATGTTCGTCATTCCCCCGCCCGCAAGTCTCTTGCCCAAATACACACAGAAAGACTGCAGGATAAGGTTCCTCGAAAGCGGGAATGACGGCTTATGTTTGTCCGGCAATTTAATCGTATTCCAAAAGTTCCCTTCTAACTCTTGCCACATCAGCCTCATTTAACTTAAACGGGAAACTCCTGATGTTTCTCGGCGAGGAATCGCCAAACGGCCTGTTGCACGCTGAAATTTCGGTTTTGCCGGGACAACCGGTGGTCTGGAAAGCCACTCCCTGTTCTATTATCCCTGCAACATTTTTAAAGGGAATTCCAAAATCCACAACCTTGCCGGATTCATCGAATTTCATATCTTCCGCCCTGCCCGTATCGTAATCTATTATATGCCTTGCAACCTGAAGGCGCCTGAACTGACCCGCGGGACACTGCGGATGATTTTCCAATTTTGAACCCTTTTCCTGATAAAAAGAAAAAAGATGCGACCTTGCCCCTTTATCCCTGAGAACCTGCATCCTGAAAATCATTTCCTTTTCCGTTTCTCCGAGACCGACCACTAAATGACATCCGACTTTATTTTTACCGAAAACAGAAACGGAATATTCCAGTATATCGTTATATTTTTCCCATCTGTGTGGACCGCCTACGCCTCTCCCCCTGTATTCGTCAAACAGTTTGGGGGTAGCGGCATCCAAGGCAACGGTTACCATGTTTGCACCGTATTCCTTAAACTTATCTATATCTTCGTGTCTTAATATCGTTGGCGTCATTAATATCGAAACGGGGCAGTGAAGCTCGCCCGAAAATCTTTTTAATATGTCAAAAGTATCCCCTTTCGCTCTTTCGTGAGTTATCATCGATATGCAAATCCTGTGTATCATCTCTTTTTTCTTAAGGGTTAAATCTATAATATCGTCCGTCTTAAAAACCGGCCAATCCACCCTGATAAAACTTTTCTCGTTATATCCGCCTTCCCTTGATTTTTGAAGGCCGCAATATGCGCAATTGGCCCTGCATCCGTCATCATAGGTAAGAAGCACATTTACGCAACGAAGACAGGCGTTCCGGTAAAACATGCCGGGGACAAGGCCAAGCGTCATCGCAGCCGCAAGACTAACCTTCAAATAATCGGGAGAGTTTTCATAAGAAACCCCGTTTTCGCCATTACCGGCGCCTTTAATCGTGTTAAGCGCCGATATATTTTCGTTCATAATACATTATCCTCCTCTCGCACATCATATATATAATTTTTTAAATTTTCCAAAATACCCGCGCCGAGCTTAGTTTCTTCTTTAAAGATCCCGCTATATGCATCCTCTTCCTTGTTATAATGATAGCATAACGGCGAGGATATATCTATTAACAATGCCTTTATCCCGCTTTCCTTAAAAGCATTATTTCTTTTTATATAAAACTCTTTGCAGCAAAAACCGATATACGATTCGGCGTTCTTATTTTTAAGTTCGTTTAACGTTTCGACCAAATTTTCATAATTTATTATTGTCTTCGGTTTGATATTATATTTTTTAGCAAATTCATAAGCTATGCCGGTTTCGCATTCACCGCAGGAATAGCAGTAGTCTAAATTTCTGTAAACACAATCGGCCTTTTTTGCACAATAAGGCAAAAGGATAAATTTAACGCCGGAAATATCTTCCGGTTTCATTCCATTTATAAAAATACATCTTGACAACTCTGCTTCGTTAATCCCGATATTTTTCGAGAAATTAACCTTGTTTATTATTTGAGCCGCGATATTAAAAAAATCTTCTTTTTTAATATTCTGAAATCCCGGCCTGAATTTTTCAAAGTAATCGTCCATTTTAAATATTACTTCATCTAACGGCGTGTCCTTCAAATGACATTCTAAATCGGATATTGTCCTTGCCGGAGAAACAAAATAATCGCCGGTAAAATAAATATATTTCAACAGGCTCCTTTTATAGAGGTAGATGGCATATGTTTTAAAAAGCCCGCCGCTGCATTTGTAAATCTCGGAAATCATTTTTGTTTTCACCGGGTCGAACTCATTCAAATACACCCAATCCCTTGAGGCATAATACGCGCGGTTTTCTTCCAAAAACTTAAGCTCGTTTTCCGATACGGCGCTTCTGTAAAAATCTATATTGAAATAATCTTCAAACCCCGAAATAATCGCGGATTTAATTGTGTCTAGCCCTGGCGTATAACCCAGCAGGCTTTTAACGGAGGTTACTCTTGAAAGTATGGAATCGAAATTTTTTGAGGTCAGCTTCTCGACGGGAATTCTCAAGGACTTAACTATATGCTCGGGATTAAAATCCAAAAGCAAAGTCCCCTGAAAAAAATAAACGGACGATTCATAAGTTCCGCCGGTTCCGGAAATCTTCCTGCCATCTACCTCTATATCGTTTCTCGGCCTGAATTTTGCATTTATGCCAAGCCTGTTAATCCCTTTGGTAAATGCATTGCAAATGTTTTCGGTAAGTTTTTCGAGGCTGTTTATTTTCATGCTTTTTGAAGAAAAAACAAGCTCCCAGCCAAGCTGCGCCTCATCAAAATATATAGCCCCGCCCCCGGTAATCCGCCTTCCTATTCCGATACCGTTATCCTCGCAGTAATCCTGCCTTACCTCGCTAAATACGGATTGATGATAGCCTACTAAGGCGCAGGGCTTAAAACTCAAAAAACGAAAGGTATCAGGAATTAAACCCCTTTTTCTTAATTCTATAAGGGCCTTATCCGCGCATATATTAAACGAAAAATCATTTAAACCGGTATCTATTACTCTAAACATTTCTTTATCCCGACCTGTTTCAGTGCGCAAGGACGGCATGCGCCCTTAAACGCGCACTTCCAAAATGTGAGTGCCCCTTCGGGGCACATAAATTTTTCTTAACTTAATTAATTTCCGATTTTTATGGCGGACAGCGCCATTTCGGAAAAAATTAAAGAACAGCAAACCTCGGAAAATTTAGGCTTTAATCCTAATTTTACGCTAAAAGGTATAATGCCTTCGGAAGGATATGCAATACCGTTTAATCCGGATTTTACGGCTAATTCCTCTATTTTAAACTTATTTAAGCCGTAAGGCCTTTCGCATCCTAAAAGGACGGGGGTGTTAAGAAAATTTTTGCGGGCATACAGAAAAACATCCCCAATTTCTTCAGGCTCCGGCGGGGTAATATTTTCCATTTTTGTATTATGCATGGGCATAAAACCGACCAGCACAAGAGAAGAAATATTATAACGCGATATAATATCCACGGCATTATACTCCCCTGCAATCTTGCCGCCCTTCAACCCTATTACAATATGAGGGGAACAGGGAATATTTCTTTCGGATAAAAATTTTAGGGAATTCTCATAATCGGAAACGGTTGCCTTAAGATGATAAACCTTGCGGATGGTGTCTTCGTCGCCGATAATATCGAGCATTGCCGAATCCACGCCGGCATTATAAAGCCCGTCTGCTATCTCTTCCGTAATTAATCCACAATGGACTATTACTTTAAGATTAAAATCGGATTTTATTCTTTTTATAGTGTCTATATAAGGAAGAATATCGACTATTCCCCTGCTATCGGATCCCCCGCTTAATAAAAATCCGTGTCCGCTTGATTTATAAATAGAATGGGCCTTTTCATAAAGACTGTCCCTGGTTACGACCGGGGCCATCGATTTTAGAATTTCGGCATTGCAATGCTCGCACTTTAAAGAACAGGCCTCCCCCGTAATAGAAAAAGGCGGAAAAGAACCCGACTTATTGTTTTTAAAATCCTCGGTTTCATAAGCCTTTATGCTTGGGGCATAAAAGTGCATTTGGGAATTAAAATTCGCCTTTCTTATTTCGAATCCCTTTGAATATTCCGGGCTAAAATCCTCGTTAAATTCATAAAAACTCATATTCATTATCTCTTTTTACAAATTATATCTTCGTCTTCCAATTTTTTTATATACGATTTAACCGCCTCTTCCCCCGTGAGCAGGGAATTTATATCCGACAATGATTCGGGAAGCGGCTTTAATCTTACTATCCATCCCTTTTCGTAGGGGTCAATGTTGATAATATGCGAATCCTTTTCCAACTCATGGTTAATATCGACTATTTCTCCGGAAAAAGGCATCGGAAAAGGGCCAACATATTTACCGCTTTCAATAGTGGCCGCGCTCTTGCCTTTTTTTATAATCTTTCCGACAGCCTTTACATCGGCATAAAGAATCTTGCCCGCTAAAGATTGAGCCGGATCGGTCATCCCGAATGTAAAAGTCCCGTCGCCGTTTTTTCTGCCCCAAACCTGATTTTCTATATCGTAATACAAGTCTTCGGGAATATTGCATTCATTAAATATCGCCATTTAAACGTTCTCCCTGTCTTTATATTATCTTTATCTGTTAACTTTTAAGCATCCGCGGCAAACTACTCGCATTTAATCCCGCTCTCTTCTATCTTTTTTTTGTACGCATCCACAGCTTCTTTTCCCGTAAGAAGATTTTTTTTATCCGCTTCGGCGTCGGCCGGCTTTA
>JAMCUF010000030.1:0-2043 GCA_023381755.1 Deltaproteobacteria bacterium | reverse complement strand
TGGGGCTTTATTTTACAGACCCATCCTTTTCCGTAGGGGTCGGTATTAATGGCGGAAACATCTTTAACTACGTCCTCGTTAACAGCAATAATTTCGCCGGAAAATGGAGCGGGGACGGGTCCCACATATTTACCGCTTTCAACTGTCGCAACAGATTTTAATTGAGCAATTTTTTGCCCAACCTTTTTCGGAGTAATATACAAAAGCTTGCCGGCTAAGCTTTGAGCCGCGCTCGTCATCCCAACCGTAACCGTACCGTCAGATTCAATCTTTCCCCATACATGTTTTTCGATACTGTAATACAAATGTTCGGGAATATCACATCCATTGATTTTTGACATAATTAACCTTCCTCCTTATATTTTTTTAGTTTTATAAAATTTTATTTATAACATTACAAATGATACTACAATTTTTTCTTATGCTCAAGTCTAAAAAGTATAAAAAAACTGCCTGCTTTATTTTATAAAGCAGGCAGTTTATATTATTTAGAAACCGGCAATTTGTGGTTTAATTTTTATTAAACAAACCCTTTAGCCTTCAAAACTTCCATCGGATTGGATATGGGATCGGATAACTTTAATTCCTTCGGGGATTTGCCGATACTTAACCCGATTAATTGTGTAAAATATACGACCGGAAGTTTTGCCTTTTTGCCGTGGGCCTTTATAATTTCAGGCTGTTTAATATCCAATGCCGCCCCGCATAAAGGACAGGGTAACGCTAAAACATCGGCACCGGCTTTTTTGGCTTCCGATAAAATAGCCGCAGATAATGTTGCCGATAAAGACTCATCCTGCAATGCGTGAGCACCGCCGCAGCATGAAGCCGCAGCCTGAAATCCCACTATTTCAGCCCCTGTAGCCTTCAGCAAATCGTCTTGAAAATATGGATTTTCGGAATCGTCCTTTTTACTTTTATAACCTGTTTTTGTGATAGTTTTTGGTCTTTCGTACAGGCACCCGTAATAAGAAGCAACCTTAAGCCCTCTAAGGGATTTTGTAACCGAAGCCTTAATCTTTTCCGGACCCACTTCATTATAAAATAATTCAAGAAAATGCCTCACCTCGACATCGCCTTCATAAGTCCCATACCCTACGTCTTTAAGAAATTTTATCACGCTGCCCTTTGCATCAATATTTTCATTCATAGCCGCATTAGTTCTTAGAAGACTGTGATAACAGCCGTTACAGGGCGTAACAACGGCATCTACGTGAAACCTGCCTTTAGCGGAATCCATAACCCTTGCAGGAAGCATATACGATATTTTTTCATTTGAACCCTTAACTTCAAGGGCTCCGCAGCAGTTAAAATCGTCCACCTCCAATAAGTCTATGCCGAAATTCTTTGCGACAATCTTCGTTGATTCATCGTAAGCACGCGCCATTCCTTTTAAAGAACAGCCCGGGAAATATCCAATTTTCATTGCAATTCCTCCTTTAATCTCCGGGAAACCTTCTTCCAGTCTTTAATCTTCCCGCCAAACAATTTAATCCTTCCGCTCGTAAGCATCTTAACCCCAAGGGAAAGCTGGCCGGCACTCATCATATCCTTGAGCCTTCCGGTTTTAGAATAGAAATCCTTTACTATTTTAATTTCATCTATCCGGCCGTCTTCTATGACCTCTTCCATAAAAACCCCGTCGAATGCCTCGTCGTTTGTAAGTTTTCCAAACACCTTTCTGTCCTCGAGAAACTTGGCGATAGCCCTGACAACCTCCTGGGTATTGACGCCCCTTGGGCATCTATGGGTACATCTTTGACACGAAACACACTTCCAAATTAAATCCTTATTTTCGTCCACCAATATGTCGTAATGCCCCCTTCTAACTAAATCAATAAACCTCCTCGGATTAAACTTATCGACAAAATCGGGAAGGGTACACCCGCCGGTGCATGTTCCGCATTGATAACATTTAACTATTGTGGAGCCTCCCGGCAGTTTCTTAACCTCATCAAGAAATTCCGTAGTAATATCCTCGTATAATATTCTTGATGGCAGAAACTCTTTCCATATGCCGGTAAGCTCGACGCCATCTATAAC
>JAMCUF010000025.1 GCA_023381755.1 Deltaproteobacteria bacterium | reverse complement strand
TTAAATATTTAAACGATAAATCCTCAAGTTCGCTTTTTATAAAAAACATACCCAGCCTGTTTGCAAGAGGAGCGTAAATATCGAGGGTTTCCTGGGCTATCCTGAGCTGTTTTTCCTTTGCCAGAAAGTCAAGTGTCCGTAAATTATGGAGCCTGTCGGCCAATTTTATTATTATAACCCTGATATCCTTGGCCATTGCCACAATCATTTTTCTGATGTTTTCCGCTTCAAGCTCTTCCGAGCTTTTAAAAGATAGCCTTCCTAACTTTGTCAGGCCATCGACTACAGTGGCAACCTCTTCTCCAAATTCATTTTTTATGTCGTCTAAAGTCGCCAAAGTATCTTCAACGGTGTCGTGAAGCAAGGCGGCGATAATTGAGGCGCAATCCATCCGCAGTCCCGCCACGATGGCTGCTACTTCGATTGGATGCGTTAAATATGGCTCTCCCGAATCCCTTTTTTGTCCTCGATGAACCCTTTTTGAAAAATTATAAGCCTTTTCGAAAAGTTTAAGTTTTTCGTCGTGAATATCGTCTATATTGATATCCGAAATGTTATTGATATTATTTCTAAATGCTTCTATCAGAAGATTTAGCGAATTAAAATCGCTTAGGGCGTTAACGGTAACAAGCTGGTCATATGGATTATTCATAATATAATTTGAGATGCTGCAGATAAATTAATCGGCCGGTTTTACTTTGACATATCCCCGTGCAATTTCCCTTAAAGCTATAACTACAGGTTTATTTCTGCTTGCCACTTTTGGCTGCGCGCCTTCAAGGATTTGCCTTGCCCTTTTAGTGGCTATCACGACAAGCGCAAACCTGTTTTCTACATTTACCAAACAATCTTCAATCGTAACCCTTGCCATTTAATTTATCTCCTTAAAATGAAAATATTTTTAAACTATTAAAAATTCAATCGAGTGCGGCAAAATCACTAAGACGAAGCGCGCAGGCGCCACGCCTGCGCTTGCCGCGATTTTTAAATTTTATATTTTTTTATTTATATTCCTGCATCTTTCTGCAACCACAATGGATTTTAATTTCAAATACGACCTGCCTAAATCGTCATTTGTTATTATATAATCGTAAATATTGCTTTTTCTAATTTCGGTATAAGAAACCTCAAGTCGGTTTTTCAACTCTTCATCACTAATGCCGCCCCGTTTTTTTAATCTATCTATTAAATCCGCATACGAAGGCGGTTTTACGAATATAGTAATTAATTTGCCGGGATTACCCGCGTCTTTGTAATATGCTATGAGTTTCTCGACACCCTGGACATCTATTTCCAAAAGGGTATCATATAAATAACCGGCATCATTGCCCGAAATGGATTTATACGCCGTCCCATACCTTTTGCCGAAGACGCTGGCCCATTCTATAAATTCGCCGGCGGCTATCATTTTATCAAAGTTTTCGTCATTAATAAAATGATAGCTGACATCGTCTATTTCACCGGCTCTTTTTTTCCTTGTGGTGAAAGAAATGCTCGGCCTTATATCTGCAAATTCCCTTGTAAGCATGTTGCAAAGTGTGGTTTTTCCGGCGCCTGAGGGCGCGGAAACAGCGATAACCAACCCTCCTGGACGGCCGTCTAACGATAAATTTGTATCAAAGGGATTATCGTTGCCGTTATCATTTATCATCAAATTTTTGACAAGCTTATTATTAATTTATAGTAATATACATTTATTTTTATATTATACAACTATCCGGTTATATAGTCCAATCAAGGTATAAGCCCAAATTTGCCGATAGAAACCGTCGGCAAATTTGGGATAAGGTTCGAACGCACGGATGGCTGCCTCTGGCACTATTGCTCCGGCAAAACCCTCATCAACTCCTCCGCTCCGACCGCATAAGTTCCAAGCTGCGAAACGGCAATACTTGCGGCGGCATTTGCGATATAGCAGGATTCGAAAATATCCGCACCGACGCTTTTGGCGACGGTAAGAGTGGAAATGACCGTATCTCCCGCACCCGTTATATCATAGACATCCTTCGCACGGGCTTTTAAATGCTCCACCCTGTCGTCGGGATAAAAAAGCGACATACCGGATTCCCCTCTCGTAATAAGCAAATAATCGGGCTTTATCTTTTTAAAGATTGCCTTGCTTGCCTTAATAAGGGTTTTTTCATCTTTTATTTTAATTCCCGACCCGCCAAAAGCCTCATTGATATTAGGCGTCAGAATTGAAATATTTTTGTAAAATTTAAAATTTTCCACCTTTGGATCTAAGGATATAAATTTACCTTTTTCCTTTAAAAAATCCACAACCGCCGAAAAAAATCTTCTTTCTATTAACCCTTTGCCGTAATCGGATATTATAACGGCATCTATATCATCCGCTATTTTCTTGACACTTAAGATAAGCGATTTATATACGCTGGCATTAAATTTTCCATTATTTTCCTTGTCGAATCTGACTATCTGTTGATTGTGCGCAATCACCCTAGTCTTTATGATTGTTTGAAAATTATCGAGCGTCAATACGCCTTCGGAATTTATCCTCTCCTTGTCAATCATCTGTTTTAGGATATTACCGTTATAATCATTTCCGACAACCCCCGCCACATAAACCATGGCGCCCAGTTTAGCCACATTATTTACTACGTTGGCGGCCCCTCCGGGCATTAGCCTTTCATGCTTGACGTTAACCACCGGAACAGGGGCTTCCGGAGATATTCTCTCAACGGTACCGTAAACAAAATGGTCAACCATTATATCCCCTATAACAAGTATCCTTGCCTTATGAAATCTTTTAACGATGTTCAACAAATTTTCGTTCATAACATAAATTTATAAAACTGCAAAATACCGTCTTATCTAAGTTTAGCTCAGGGTTTAAGTTTAATTATCAATATTAGGATAAAGCTAAAGTAAAACAGCTTTAAACAAGTCTTCGGTCTTGTCTGCCATAGCATCCGCATTAAACTTTCCGACCGCGATTTTTCTTGCCTCTTTGCGCATTTTTTGGATAATATCTTTATTTTTGTTATTATACACAAAAATCAATTTTTGATAAATACCTTCTATATCCCCCTTTTTAACTATAAACCCGTTTTTACCGTCTTCCACAACCTCCGGCATTCCGCCTGCGTCCGAAATTATCACGGCCTTTTCCATCGACATCGATTCGATAAGGGAAAGCGGAAGTCCCTCTTTTAACGATGGAAAAACAACGACATCTAATTCATTTATAAAAGAAACCAGGTTATCACCCACAAATCCTAAAAAATAAACCGAATTACCGATTCCCAAATTACCGGCTTTCTTTATTAATTCATCTTTTAAAACCCCGTTTCCCGCAATAAAAAATTTTGAATCCGGAATCTTATTTAATACTGAGCGCGCCGCTTCTAAAAATAAATCAACCCCTTTTTCATAAGACAGCCTGGCAATAATCCCGACATTAAATCCTGCATCGTTTTTACCGGCCAACCCCCCTTCCGAACTTTTTTTATGCAGCCCTTCCGCATCAGGATTAAACCTGCCTGTATCTATTCCGTTATATATCACGCTAAGCCTGTTTTCACCGATACCCTGCGATAAAAGATTTTCCTTAACGGCGTTTGATACGCATATTATATGGTCCGCATATTTATACTGGGACTTTTTATTAAACCCGTGGGCTGTCGCCACGGACTTAAGACCTAAAATTTTTGCGGCGATAGCCCCGATCACATTTGCTTTAGAAAGATGGGTATGAATTATCTCGATATTATTTTTTTTTGAAAAATACAAAACCTTAAGAATCGCAAGCGGGCTGTATTTAAAGCCGATATTTATCAGCTTTAGCGGAAGGGAGCTTTTGTTTAAAAATTCCGCAACGGATAAATCCGGATTTTTCCTATTTTGTGGATTGGAAGATAAAATATATACATCGTGCCCTTTTTCCTTAAGTTTTTTTGAAAGGTTCGCTAAATGATTTTCGGCACCCCCTATATTTGAAGGGGTTATAAATTCCAATATTTTCATTTTCTATTTAGATTAAATTTTATCTTAATCTCCCCGGTTTTTGGTTTTCCGGGTTTTATTCTGTCTTATATTGTTTTCTAAAAAGACTTTTATTTTTTTGATTGCTTTTGAGGTTTCGTTTATCGTATCCTTAACGATTCTATATATAATCATGCGAAAAAACTGTTTTATACCCCTTTTTTCTTTCATGAATACTTTAAAATCGTCAACATTCCAATCTTGTCCTCCGGCAAGTTCCCTGAAGGGGGCAGGATGAAATTCCAAATTATCCCTGTCAATTCTTTCAAGCCAGCTAAAATCGGAGTAAATATACTTGTCGACGCGCGGGTCGTAATTGGAAACCCAATGTTTTAAGGCGTTTATTATTTTATGGTTATAAAGCTTTTCCATCTCCTTATCCTTCTTATACATATTAACAGGATTTTTTGCCCTGCCGTAATGATACATCTTAGCATTAAGCTCTGCGGCATTTTTGTTTTCCAAGCTGATTTTTAAACCATTAGCATCTTTAAACCCCATTGCGTCGCCCCACGAAAAAACCGTGCCGTCATTTCTTATAATACGAACCTCTTTATCGTAAAAAAACCTTTTTTCGGTCTCTTTCGCATACGAAAAATAACCACCGAAGAAATGAATATAATCAAATACAAATCCTTTAATTTTCTTATTATCTAAATTTCCTTCAAGAACTTTGACTATTCTTTCGTAGTCCCTTTCGTGTATGCCTTCGTCGCACTGGACATACAAACCGTAATCGCCGCCGATATTTTTTATAGCTATATTGGTTTTTTCCGATAAAATCCTGCCACCCTTTTTTGATGCATCCCAGCCTTCATCTATAAGCTTGATTTTTGTATTTTTATTGCTTAGCTTTTCCAGCTCATCCCTTGTATTATCCGAACCTTCGCAAACGACAACCACAAATTCATCGCACAGGGGAAGCGCCGACTTAATAGACTCAATAAACGGATACCCCATTAAAATCCCGTTTTTGATGAAGGTAAATCCTGAAATTTTCATCCTCGTGAAGCCCTTAAGGGCTTTCCTGCCTCCTTAGGCATGACATAAGCATTTCATTAAAGATTTAATAATTTTTTTGCCCCAAAGATCAAATCGTCCAATGCTATAAACTCCATGCAATCCGGAAAACCATTTTTACGAAAGCTCTCCCTTGGGCAATCCTTATAGAAGCAGTGATAACACCCTTCTTTTTTATCTATTATGTAACTGTTGTCCGAAACCGGACCGCAGACAACCGGATTTGTCGAACCAAAAAGGGCTATAAGGGGAGTTTTTATCGCCGAAGATAAGTGCATAGTTCCGTTGTCAACGCTTACAACGAGACAAGAAAGTTTTATTAATCCGCCCAGCATATAAATATCGGTTAAACCTGCCACATTGACGCTGAGATGTTTATCCGCAATTTTACTTAATATTTTTTTAGATAAGTCTTCATCGTTTTTAGAACCTGTTATAACTGTACGGTATCCGGTTTTATTTAAATAATCCGCAAAAAGAGAGAAAGTTTCCGGGTTTGCCTCTTTCGATTTTCTTGTCGAGCCGGGGGAAAACAAAACTATTTTAAAATTTTCATCGTAACCCGTAAACGAATTTTTTAAAATATCTCTTGCATTTTCAATATCTTCTTTGCGCACCTCATAAACGCAGTTTTTATTCCGGTATTTTTGCGTTACGTAAAACGGCTCGATAAATTTAAGCGATTTGTCTATATTATGTAAATCCTTGTCAAATTTAATTTTATCCCTCAGAAAAAAATTATTAATCTTTTTATCCTGCCCTACCTGTTTCTTAGACAGCAAAGAACCCAAAACGGCAAACTTAAAGGTGGTTAAAAAATTAATACAGGCATAAAATTTTTCGCTATTTAATTCATTTAATTCTAATTTTCTTAATTTTAAAAATAATTTTAAAATGCCGGCTATTCCCCATATTCCCCTAACTTTTCCCGTCCCAATCACTTTCCATACATCGGGATTTCTTTTTAAAACGGGAGAAGCGCTTTTAGACACGACAACGACAATTTTGCTTTCGGGAAATTCACACTTTAGCGCCCTGATGGCAGGGGTTAGCATTAATACGTCGCCTATATAATTATGTCCGAATATAAGAAAATTTATATTATAATTATATTTGTCCTTTTTATTATTCATAAATATCGATAAAAAAATAGTTTACACATGAAAGATGTTTTTAATCTTTGGAAATAGCTCATTTTTTAAAAATAAATTCAGTTTAAATATCATATAAATGACCTTAGCTTTATACAAATAAATCTTGTAATTTGCCCTTTTGATTGCGAGGAAACGCTTTTTGTAATCTTCAGACCCCTTTAAAAAGTCGAATTCTTTATAGCCGGATAAGATTGCCTCGTTAATATTATGGTATGTTAATACGATGCCGGGATGAAGATATGAATATTCGGGGTCAAATCCCGGCAAATAAACCTGTCTTGTATTTTTAAAGTCAAAACACGCGGCTCCGGCAATTAATTTGCCGTTATATTCTAAAAAAGACAAGTGGAAAGTGCCGTTTTTATATAATACCGTAAATAAGCTTTTAAAAAAGGCTTTTATTTTGCCGCTATAAAAAACCCCTTTTCCCCCTTTTTTATTCCATCTTTTTTGGTGTAAATTAAAAAAATCCTCCATGTAACTGCCAGCTTCAAAATGCCTCTCCCCTTTTAACGCCTTGCGGGAGATGTATTCAACCTTGTTTTCCTCCGCCGTCTTAACCCTTTTGAGTATATTGTAGCGCTGCTTTGAATTAAATCTCCTTAAGTAACCTTCCGCTGTAATAAATTTATCCTCTTTAGAGGTATCACGCAGATCTACATAATAACAATCCCCCGAAGATTTAATTAACGCATTGAACGTATTGGGGGCATTTTGTTTAAACAGGGCTATTCCCTCTTTAATGGCTTCCGGTACCTGCTTTAAGTATACTATATCTATTTTATTTTTATCAAAAAAATTTAAATCTAACCGGCTGTTAATTTCGGCTAAAACATTACAAATTTTGCCGGTACTTAAAATACCTAAATAATCCGAATAATCATCGCTTATAAACCTTAAATATTTAAAAAAAAAGAAAAAACGCCCGGCATAAAAAGGCGCAACGGCTTTTATCCGGCCGTCGTTATCGCCGTATTCTATAATAATAAAAAGTTTTTTGCCCTTTTTATTTCTTAAAAAATATTTAATCCAGACGGATAACCAATCATGCGATAAAAATACCGTGGCAAAAGGATTTGCATCTATGAAACTATCCCAATCATGCTTAACTGCGTTAAATTCATTTTCGTCACTTATGATTTTAACCATTTAATAAACCTTTTTCGCTTGTGTCTTTGCTTATTTCGCTAAAAACCTTATCGGGAGTTATTCTTCTCATACATAAAACGCACTCCTTTAAATTTTTATTTTCAGTCTTATTAAGCGGGCACTCCTTTTTAAAACACGGCATACAGTATAAATTATCTCTTAAAACTACGCTATTTTTTCCAAGAGGCCCCGTAAGTTTTGGGTCGGTCGGGCCGAACAGCGCAATTGTTTTCAGGCCTTCTATACTTGAAGCTATATGCATCAGAGAGCTATCGGGGGTTATAAAATAATCCATTTTCATAAGAAGCTCCTTTGCCTGTTTTAATGAGGTTTTGGAGACGGCACTTTTGATTTTATCACTCTCAACCTCTTTTAGGATCTCCTGCGCAAAACATTCATCGCCTTTCCCGCCAAAAATCACGATATTTACATGAAAAGCAAGGATAAGTCTTTTTGAAAGTTCTATAAAATATTTAATAGGCCATCTTTTTGTTTTCCACGCTCCTGCCGGGTTTATTCCAACGAATAAATTATTGTCAATATTGCCGTCAAAATTCTTTTTTAAAAAACCACCGGCAAATTTTTTATCCTCATCGCTTGTAATAAGTGCAAAATTTATATCCGGTATTTTTTTTCCGCCACATTTTTCGGCTAAGAAGAGATAAAATTGGGCGGCATGCTCGGGCGGCCTTCCACCCCTGATGATCTTTTTGTTATTCAAAAAGCCCAGGTTGGCGTATTCCTCCACGCATCTTATTTTAGCACCGCTTAAAAAGGCAAAAATGGATGTTCTGTCCACCCCTTGTAAATCAATGGATAAATCATAATGGCGGCTTTTTAATTTTTTGATTAAAGATAAATAATCGCTAATTTTGAATTTTTTTTTATCGATAACGATAACTTCGTCCACATTAGGGTTTAACAAAGCAATATCTTTGGATTTGTCCTCTATAAGCCATGTAATAAAGCTGTCCGGATAACCCTTTCTTATCGATTCTATCGCAGGGGTCGCAAGCAGGCAATCGCCTATAGAACTTAATTTTATTATTAATATGTTTTTTATGCCGCCTGCGTCCATCTTAATTTATTCCCTTTAATCCGTTACCGGTGTATTACCGATATTAAATTGAGCGGTTAGTAAAAAAGTTTGACCTTAAATATTTTTCGTTTAAACTTGAAAAGATTGGTGTTATGTCTTATCGCTACCCTGTTTAGCGCAAAAAAATCGCTCTCTTTTTTGACTATGCCGGTTTTTGTGATACATGCTCCCCAAAAGCCGGCCTTTTCGGCCAGCGTCTTAACCTCTTTATTATAATCCCCGTAAGGATACGCAAAAAAGTTTATTTTTATGTCAAGCAACCTTTCCAAGGCGTTTTTGGACTCAAATATCTCGTTATATGCCGCATCGGGCGAGATCCGGCTAAGATGCGGATGGGTTTTTGTATGAGCGCCTATCTCCATGCCGCAGTCAGCCATTTTTTTTAAATCGTTTACGGTAAGCATTTCATCCTTATTTTCACCGTTTTTAATATCCCAGTCGTTTACGCCTCCAACGAGCCCCGATACCATAAAAACAGTTGCCTTTACCCCATTTTCCTTTATAATATTTAAGCCGTTAGAATATACCGACCTCGAACCGTCGTCAAATGTTATCGCGACATACCTGCCCCCTTCATTTATTAAATTTAATTTTAACAAAGAATTATTCGGTATTTTATCCCCTTCGCTCACATTTACGTTATATTTATCATTATTTGCATTACTATCGTGATAGTAATAAAAATGCAGGGCCTTCAATTCCGAAAGGGTTAAAAAGGCGTATCCGTGATTTTTTAAATATTTCACCTGGCTTTCAAAATTTTCCTCAGTAACGTAAAGGCCGGGAAATTTTGCGTTTTTAGGGCATATGCCTATTTTATGATAAAGAAGAATTATAAATTTAGGATTTTTAATTATAGCCATATAATTATTTTATAATTTTTCATGAAATTTTTATATTGCAATTAATTAACTTGAATAAAAAATTTTCTTATGTTAATTTTAATTTATATTAAATCGGGAGTTACCGGGTCTATTATATCAAACACGGCGGTTATATCATTAAAATAACAATAATATTAATTCCTCCGTTTACATATTTAAAATAAATTAATGCCGGACGATAATATTTATAAACTTAACAAAACGGGCATATCGATAATCCTTCCCGCCTATAACGAGGAAAGAAGGATTAAACTGACTATTTCCGGTCTCAGGTCATATTTAAAATCAAAAAAATATATATACGAGATAATAGCGGTTGACGATGGAAGCACGGATAGAACCGTCAATGTATTGAAGGATATGCTTGCATCCGACTTACGGATTATAACCATTACAAAATCCGGAAAAGGAACGGCTGTTAAAGAAGGCGTCCTGTCCGCCAATTATGAATATGTATTTTTTATGGATGCGGATCTATCAACGGACGTGGATGAAATTACTAAATTTATCAATATTTTTAAAAAAGAAAAAGATTTAGGTATTATAATAGGTTCCCGCTATTTACCCAACGGTTCGGTTATAATTCAGCCGCCCTTCAGAAATTTCGTCGGAAAGACATTCAGCTTTGTAAAATCCAAGCTTCTGGGCATTGATTTTTACGATTCCCAGTGCGGATTTAAGGCATTCAGGCTGGAAACCGGAAAAAGAATATTCTCTAAATCCGAGATAAGGGGGTTTTCGTTCGATGTAGAAATACTTTACATCGCCCTATTAAATAATATAAAGGTGAAAGAAGTAAGCGTAAATTGGCATCATAAGCCCGGCGGCCATGTAAATATAATGGCCGATTCATTGCCCATGTTAGTTGAACTGATTCGGGTATTTTTAAACAAAAATAAATATATCCTCTAGAAGCGCGTAACACCCCTATGCATTCCGATATTTATTCCAAATAGTAAACAATGGGACACCACTGCCTGCTTAGTTTACTTATGAATTGGGATTAACGATAACGGAGTATCCCCGCATCTCATACTCTGTCACCGACAAAATGCCGGCAGGTATGATGTGCATAAAGGGATAAATATCGGACGATTTTAAGTGCAACGCCTCGATTGAATTGTGGCATACCGAATAAGTAACTCCGTGTTTGTTTAATGCGCGCAACAGGGATGTCCAAATGGCGTATTTGCCGTTGAATTGGTCTGCCGCTAAAACGGCTTTGCCATACAGCACAAAATGTATTTTATAGCGGTAGCCTTTAGATTTTAGATAGCGAATAACCAAGGCGGCATTCATAAGAGATTCTCTCAATTGCGGACCCGACGCTCCGACGGAAAAAACAATTTTGATGGGTTGATGGGCTTTAAGAAAGCCTCCGAACGACAATTTTGGATTCTGCCGTAACATAGGGACGCCCGGGAAAGGTATTTGACCGTTATTAGCCGCATTGGCGATAGGGGCATAACACAGTAATGATAGGGAAATGGTAATCATTAAGAGCATTTTTTTGACCATTGCTTCATCCTCCTTAAATTAATTATTAATTTTACATATAGGTAACATTATTTTAACCGCTTTTTGCATAAGTATAACATATAATATATGCGGTCATTTGTCAAGCGGGTTCCCTGGAATTATCTTGAATATTTATTTTATTTCACATATGTGAGCCATTTCCCGTATTTCTTATTTCCGCCCCTGACAATGTTAAAAAAGGCCTCTTGGAGCCCCCTCGCAACCTTGCCCGCCCCTTCCCCCGCACCTATCTTTCTATCGTCTATTTCCTTAACGGGGGTTACCTCGGCTGCCGTTCCCGTTAAAAAAACCTCATCCGCAATATAAAGCTCGTCTCTCGTAACCCTTTCCTCTTTGACCTTTAAACCCATTTCGTTTTCCATAATCTCTATAACGCTGTTTCTTGTGATGCCCGGTAATATGGAGGATAATGGCGGGGTTTTTATATAGCCGCCCGAATAAAGAAATATGTTTTCACCGCTTGCTTCGCAGACAAAACCAGAGGTATCGAGCATTATCGCTTCGTTATAACCCGCATTCACAACCTCTTTTTTTGCAAGTATGGAATTAATGTATTGGCCCGTGGATTTCGACATTCCCATAAATGTGTTTACATGGAACCTCGCATAAGACGATACTTTGGCTCTAATACCTGTTCTAAGGGCTTCCTCTCCAAGGTATGCCCCCCAGTACCATGCGGATATTGCTACCCTTGTATCGTAATCTTTGATAAAAATGCCCAGTCCGCCCCTATCGCCGATAAAAACGATAGGCCTTATGTAACATTCTTTAAATTTATTTAATTTAACTACTTTTATAAGCGCGTCTTTAACCTCTTTTTTTGCATAAGGAACAGGTATTTGAAGGATATGGCAGGAGCCGTAAAGCCTGTCTATGTGTTCGTCAAGCCTAAAAATAGCCGGCTTGCCGGATTTTGTTTCATAACACCTGATACCCTCGAATGCCCCCAAACCGTAATGCAAAGAGTGGCTGTTCACCGAAACTTTTGCGTCCTCATAATCTACAAACTCTCCATCCATCCAAAACTTGGAACCGGCAAAAGGGCTGATTCTTTCCTTGCTTTTACCCATTTCTCCCCTCTCATTTTAAATTTAAAATGATTAACCAAATCAAAATAAAAAAGTGTTTTACCTTATATAAGTAAACTAAAAGCCGTATCGTGTAATATTATCATTTACCAAAGGCTTCCGCAATAGATTTTTTATACGGCGGGTACAAAACACCCTTTTCCGTTATTATTGCCCCGACGTATTTATTCGGTGTTATATCAAATGCGTAATTTAATGCCTTAACGCCGTTTGGGGCAATTCTTTTCCCGAACACGTTAACAACCTCGGAGGCATCCCTTTCTTCTACGGGAATTTCATCGCCCGATTCGAGGGTTAAGTCCATAGTGGAAAGCGGGGCGGCAACATAGAACGGAACGTTGTTCTCTTTTGCCAGAACGGCGACCTGATATGTTCCTATTTTATTTGCGACGTCACCGTTAGAGGCAATTCTATCTGCGCCGACTATGACGGCATCTATCTTTCCTTTTCTCATTAATAGCCCTGCGGAATTATCGGCAATTAATGTTACGGGGATGTTATCCTCCATGAGCTCCCAGGTAGTGAGCCTTGCCCCCTGAAGAAACGGCCTCGTTTCATCTGAAATTACCGATATTCTTTTGTTATTTTCAACCGCCGCCCTTATCACCCCTAAAGCAGTTCCGTAGCCCGCCGTTGCCAGCGCACCGGCATTACAGTGAGTTAATACTCTAAAACCGTCTTTTAAGAGTTTAGCCCCATAAATGCCCATATTTTTATTAATCTCCACATCCTCTTTGAATATCCTTAAGGATTCCGCTCTTATATCTTTTACCATTTCATTTACGGTTTTGCCGTTACCTTTTATAACGAGCGATTTTATCCTTTCTATCGCCCATCCTAAATTAACCGCCGTAGGCCTTGCCGAAAACATAAAATCGCAAATCTTAAAAAACTCGCTTTTAAACGCATCAAAATCTCTCACGGATTGGGATAAAGATTTAGATGCCAAGTATAAACCGAAAGCGGCTGACACCCCGATAGCCGGCGCTCCCCTGACAATCATATTTTTTATGGCATCATAGACATCCTTATAGTTCGTGAGTTCAACATAGGAAACCTCCAATGGAAGTTTTCTCTGGTCAATCATTTCAACAACATCACTTTCGGTTAGTCTTAAGGTAAAAAAAGCCATTTGCATCATCTCCTTAATAAATAGTGAAACAGATTCCCGCCTCTGCGGACGGAATAAGGGCTTTTCCCTTTTTACCGCAATACCCGCGGGGCATTTTGCAGGGCATCCCGCCGCGCCCGCGTTTATATCCCATCCGGCCCACGAGTGCGGGAATTTATCAGCCTTTTTAATATCTCGTTCACCTTTTTGGGATTTGCTTTCCCTTTTGTCTTTTTCATAGCTTCACCCACAAAAAAACCTAAAAGCTTATCTTTGCCTCCTGCCAAGTCCGCCAGCTCCTTTGGGTTTTCATCTAATACCAGTTTTATTAAATCCTCCAATCCTTTGTCGTCAGAAACCTGCGCTAAATTATTTTCTTTAATAAGGTCGTTTGGTTTTTTGCCGGTTAAAAGCATTTCGGTCAAGACAATCCTTCCGGAATTTTTATTTATATTGCCGGCGGTAACCTCGAGCATAAGGTTGAGAAAGTCCTCCGGTTCAGGCATATCGTTTTCTTTCGAGCCTCTTTGATTTTCAACCGTTTTTAAGGCAAATAATAAGTCGTTTATAACCCAATTCGATATTTTTTTGATTTCAACCTTGCCCTTGTTATTAACGGCATTCGCCTTTATTAAATCTTCAAAATAATATGCAATCTTTTTATTCTGGGTTAAAACCTCGCAATCATAAGAAGTTAAAGCATATTCATTTGCATACCTTTTTCTCTTTGCCTGGGGGAGTTCCGGAATTGAGTTTTTAGCCTCTTCGATAAATTCGGCATCCAATATTAACGGGGGCAGGTCAGGTTCTTCAAAATACCTGTAATCATGCGCTTCTTCTTTGCTTCTCATGGGTTTCGTCACATTTTCTTTCGGATCATAAAGTCTTGTTTCCTGAAGGACATTCCCGGCGCTTAAAATAACGTTTATCTGCCTTCCTATTTCATAATCTATCGCCTTTTCCACAAATTTAAACGAATTTACGTTCTTAATCTCCGCCCTTGTCCCTAATTTTTTATCGCCTTTTCTCCTGACGGAAATATTTGCGTCGCACCTGAAACTTCCCTCCTCCATATTTCCGTCCGATATATCCAGATATACAAGTATATCCCTTAACTCCTTCAAGTAGCAGGCGGCCTCTTTAGCCGAACTTATATCGGGTTCGGAGACTATCTCGATAAGCGGTGTCCCCGCCCTGTTTAAATCGACATAAGATTCATTCCCTATATGAATAAGTTTTCCGGCATCCTCTTCGATATGCAGTCTGTTTATCCTGATCTGTTTTTTAACCCCGTCCGTTTCAATAGTCAAATAGCCGTTTGATGACACCGGGTCTAAATATTGGGATATTTGATACCCCTTCGGCAAATCGGGATAAAAATAGTTTTTTCTCGCAAAAAGGCTTTTTTTATTTATGCCGATATTCAAAGCCAAAGCCGCCTTTACCGCAAGCCTCACACCCTCAAGGTTGATTACGGGAATGGCGCCCGGAAGTCCGAGGCAAACGGGGCATACCATAGAATTGGGTTCTTTTCCGAAAATGTTTTGACAGGAACAAAACATCTTGGTTTTTGTAAGAAGCTGGGAGTGAACCTCAAGTCCGATTACCGCCTCAAAAGAGGTTAGGCGGCCTTCGCCGAATCCAGCTTTGTCCTGTTTATCGCCCGTACCTGCGGACTGCCGGTTTAAGCCGTGAAGGAGGCTGTTTCCAATTTCACTATAACCGCTATTATCCATATTTTAAAATCCTTTTTTATGGCCCCGCCCTAATCCTGTCCCCGTAAAGGCAGAGCGGACTTTTTAGAAAGGCCGGAGCGGATATTAAATTTTAGCGCTATATTTTTGTCTGAATTTAACCTCGTCCTCTATAATCTTTGCAACCGAAAGGAGCCTTGCTTCCGTAGCCCAGGGAGATATAAGTTGCAAACCCACGGGAAGAACGCCCCCTTTTTTTGTCGGATTATCTATGACCCCGACAGGCAGGCTTAATGCCGGCAAATACGCGAGATTAACAGATATCGTATAAATATCGGACAAATACATGCTTAACGGATCGCTCATCTTTTCCCCTATTAAAAACGCAGGCGTGGGCGATGTCGGTCCAAGTATTATATCCACATCATTAAAGGAATCCTTATAGTTTTTTATTATTAGTTTTCTAACCAATGACGCCTTTTTATAATAGGCATCGTAATAGCCTGCGGACAAGGCGAATGTCCCCAATATTATCCGCCTTTTAACCTCTTTTCCGAACCCAAGCTCCCGGGTTTTCCTGTAAAGTTCGTCAAGGGTTTGAACGCCTTCGTCTTTACTAAATCTGCTGCCGAAACGAATGCCGTCATACCTTTCGAGGTTAGAACTCGCCTCGCTTGTGGCTATTACATAATACGCCGCAACTGAATATTTCGTGTCTGGCAACGATATATCCACAATATCTGCACCGAGGTCTTTTAATAACTCCTTTATCTCCATTATCCTTGAGCAAATTTTTGGGTCTAATCCTTCGGAGAAAAATTCGACTGGAATACCTACCTTTAAGCCTTTCATGGCGGATTTATCCGCTTTTTTTACTATTTCGGGATAATCCTTGATCTCGAATTTTCTTGTGGTTTGGTCTTTTTCGTCAAATCCGGCAACTGCTTTAAGCATTATTGCGGCATCTAAAACATCATTGGCGATAACCCCCGCCTGATCGAGCGACGAACTGAAAGCGATAATACCGTATCTGGATATCAACCCGTAGGTCGGCTTTAACCCGACAACCCCGCAAAGGCTTGCAGGCTGCCTGACAGAACCACCGGTATCCGTTCCGAAAGAACCGGCGCATAAATCGGAGCTGACGCTGGCAGCGGAGCCGCCGCTCGAACCGCCCGGCACCCTGTTTAAATCGTAAGGATTTTTAGTTATTTTATACGCCGAATTTTCCGTAGAAGACCCCATCGCAAACTCATCCATATTGGTTTTTCCAAGAAATACATAATTATTCTCCTTTAGCCTTCTTATAACAGTCGAATCGTACGGGCTTATAAAATTGTCAAGTATCTTTGAGGCGCAGGTGGTCTTCTTGCCTTTTATTAAAAAAATATCCTTTATTGAAAGCGGGATACCGGTAAGATAAGGAAAATCCTTATTTTTTTGGATTATTTTATCGGCATCGGCGGCATTTGACAGAGCCTCTTCAAAATCGTTATAAAGATAAGCTGAAACAACAGGGTCTACTTCTTTAATCCTTTTTATATAAGAATTGGTAATATCTACGCTCTTTACCTCGCGGTATTTTAACAGATCGTTAATTTGATGAATCGTTAGGTTGGATAAATCCACTTGTTAAATTCCCCTTTTTATAAAATTTATAAATTATATTAAACCGGGTCACAAAATGCGGGCCGCCCCGGTCGCGTAACACGTATCCGAAATTGCAGGCAGCTATTCTATGACCTGCGGAACGATAAAAAAGCCGTATGACAACATGCTATCCAATTTTAATCCGGTATCCATGAATGGTCGAGTATCAAAATTTGGCGCATTACTTACAACAATGTTAAAATCAAAACTGTCGTCAGGAAGGCATTCATCGAGCCTGCAATCCTTGTAAAAACCGGTCTTCAGGGCGGCTCCGCTAACTAAGTTATCGTAATCCAGCTCGTCCAGAACAGAGTTTATCTTAGAAACATCAGCTTCCTTGAGCATATCGATATAATCCAATATTTTCCCCAGCTCCCTCGAAAAATGTTCGGAATCGTTTTTATTTAAATCTAATTTTGCAAGTTTCACAACATGATTTATATCGATAATATCTCTATCGTTATCCATAGCAAACACGCCCCCTAACTCCTCCCATACAAGGAGTTGAATATTCTTTAGCCGAAAATTATTGAAAATAACGCCCTCCCCCACCCTTGGCCCCCCATCAAGGGGGATGGGAAATTGCCGCAGTATTTTATAATTATAATCCTAATAGTATTCGTAGCTGTCAATTATTTCTTCGATCAAGTTTTCCGGTATCTCCTTTAAAAATCTGGAAGGCAGATTATACTTATACTCCCTTGCCGTTCTTCTTTTTTTAGACCATGTGATATAAAGTTTTTCCTTAGCCCTTGTTATGCCGACATAACAAAGCCTTCTTTCTTCTTCCAGCGACGGTTCGTCGCCCAGAGACCTTATGTGCGGAAAAAGCTGCTCTTCCAGACCGACTAAAAAAACGACCGGAAACTCAAGCCCTTTCGCGCTATGAAGGGTCATAAGGGAAACCTTGGATATATCGGCATCTCCCCTCAGGTTGTCCCTGTTTTCGTCAATCCGGCTCTCGTCTAAAAATTCCACAATGCTTTCAAACGAGTTTTGCTGATTTGGGCTTCGCTGGTTAAAAGTTCCAATTTCCACAGATGCGTTTATTAATTCCTCTATGTTTTCTATCCTATTTTGATCCACTAAGCTTTGCCGGTTAAAAGTTCCATTAATAAAACCGCGTTTATCGCTGCCGTAATCGTCATCAGCCGGTTCGTATTCCACAAGGGACCGAGAATTTTTCGCCCCCTTTACCCGTTTAGTCTCGCCTTTAAGCATGGATTCATAACCCGAAACCTTATAAATCAAATTAAGCGCGCAAGTCAATTTATTGCCGCCTTCTTTTTGATTCTTATCCCGAGTCGGATAATCTGTTTTTGCATCGGAAACGCCGCCGGCATTGCCGTTTTCAATGAAATGCCTTAACCCTAAAATCAGATTAAAATAGTTTGCCAGGTCAAAACAGGTGGGCACCTCAGGCAAAGACGACGCCTCGTTTCCGTTAATTTTCAGCGCGGCGCAATTTTTAAAATCTTTTTTGCCGCCGGAATTAAGACCGCTTTTACCTGCAAACACCCTCTTCAAACCCTTAACCCCGCCAAGCAAACCCGATTTAAAAGCCGTTAAAACACTCATACCGTTTTTCCCGGCGATATCTTCCATATTTTTTATTGTTTTTTCGCCGGCCCCTATTGGCACGCATTGAACGCTTCTTTCAAAACTAACCGTGTCCCCGGGGTTTACCGCAAACCTCAAAAATGAAAGAATATCCTTTATCTCTTTTCTCTGGTAAAACTTTAGCCCGCCATAAATGTGATACCTGACGCTTTCTTTTATCAACCTGTCTTCTATAACCTTAGATTGAGAGTTTGCCCTGTATAATACGGCTATATCTTTATTGGAATAGCCGTATTCCCTTGTCAGCCTCCTTATCTCGCGCGCCACAAAATACGCCTCGGATAAATCGGTATTCGCCCTATATACAGTTATAGGCTCGCCGCCGGATTTGTCGGTTTTAAGTGTTTTATCCTTCCTTAGCTTATTGGTTCTTACTAAGTTCGAAGCGGCGTTCAAAATATTCTTAGTCGAGCGGTAATTCCTTTCCAATTTTATGATATTGCATTCGGGAAACGCCTCCTCAAACCTTAATATATTACCAATGTTTGCCCCTCTAAAACTGTATATGGACTGGTCGTCGTCGCCCACAACACAGATATTTTTATGCTTTTCCGATAAAAGCTTGACAAATTTATCCTGGATAAAATTAGTATCTTGAAACTCGTCAACCATGACATATCTGTATAATTCGGAGTAACGTTCCAAAAGCTCCGGATTTTTTTCAAATAGCTTTACCGTGTTAAATATTAAATCCCCAAAGTCCATTGCGTTATTTTCTTTTAATTTTTTAGAATACTCTTCGTAAATAATCGCATAGTTTTTCTCCCAGGGCTTAACAAGCCGGTACGCCTCCTCACAATCCGTATAATAATTTTTATTTCTTTCTATAAAATACCTTACTTTGGATTGAGTAAATATCTTTTCGCTAATATTAAGCGAGGCGACTATCTTAGAAAGTATTTTCCCGCTGTCATCTTCGTCGAATATCGCAAAAGACCTGTTATATCCAATTAAATCCGCATGTCTTCTTAATAATTTAAGGCAGAATGAATGAAATGTGGAAAACTCCGGAAGATTATCGGAACTTGCTTTGCCGGAATCCTTTTCCAGCGCCCTCCCGACCCTCTCCTTCATCTCGCGCGCCGCCTTATTTGTGAATGTAACGCCCAAAATGTTACACGGCCTCGCTCTGCCCGTTTTTATTAAGTGAAGCGCCCGTAAGGTTATAACCATTGTCTTTCCGGAACCGGCACCCGCTAAAATTAAAAGCGGCCCCTCGGTATAAAGCACAGCCCTGAGTTGCTCTTCATTTAAACCGTTTAAATATGCACTTCGCTGAATTTTCAATTTCCTTATTCCACCGTTACACTTTTAGCCAGATTTCTCGGCTGATCGATATCGGTTCCCTTAAGAGCGGCTATGTGATAAGCCAGCAGCTGAAGCGGAACGGCATAAAGTACTGGGCTCAAAACCTCAAGTGTTTCGGGTATTTGTATTAAATCCGATAAACCGTCTATTTCGGGTTCATAATCCGCAACGGCGATAACCTTGCCGCCCCTTGCCTTTATCTCTTCGATATTCGATATTGTTTTCGGCGCAAGTATATTGTTCGATAACAGGAACAAAACCGGCATATTTTCATCTACTAACGCAATAGGCCCGTGTTTCATCTCGCCTGCGGGATAGCCCTCGGCATGAATATATGATATTTCCTTCAATTTTAACGCCCCTTCGAGCGCAATAGGGTATAATATTCCCCTGCCCAAATATAAAAAATTGCTGCTTTTGTAATGTTTTTTTGCAATATCCTTTAAGGTTTCGTCGATGAATAAAATTTTTTCTACCTTTTTTGGGAGCTCCAATAAATTTTTAAAAATGTTTTGGGAATTAAACCATCGATATTTAGGAATAAAACCAGATTTTTCCCTGATATATAACGCAAGAAGCAAGCCGCAAAGAAGCTGCGCCGTAAATGCCTTTGTGGAGGCAACGCCTATTTCGGGTCCCGCATGGGTATAAATAACCCCCTTATTTGATAAGTTTGTTATTTGAGAGCCCGGGACGTTGGTAATGGACAATATCTTGGCGCGCTTGGCTTTTACGACCTCCAAGGCGCTATTGGTATCGGCAGTTTCACCCGATTGGGACACACCCACAAAAATATCGTTTTGGGAAATGGGAAAATTTTCGTACCTGAACTCGGAACCATACTCCACGATAACGGGAAGGCCGCAAACCATCTCAATCATATATTTAATAGCAAGGCCTGCATAGTACGACGATCCGCAGGCAACAAGAATAATCTTGGACGAATTCGCTACATCTTTTTTGGTAAGTTTTAATCCTTCAAGCGAAATTCGAGGGCCGACGTTATCTTTCATTCCATCGCCTGCCGTTACCCTTGAAGAAAAAGCGTCTAAAAGACGGGCGGGTTGCTCATATATCTCTTTCTGCATAAAATGGGAAAAACCGGATTTTGCCGCTCTTGACGCATCCCAGTCTATTTTTACAACTGTTTTATTAATCTTCTTACCCTTAAATGTAGTTATATCTAGTTCTCCGTTGTGAAAATAAGCTATTTCGGAGTTTTTAAGATATATGACGTCGCTCGTATATTCTATTAGGGGTGAGATATCGCTTGCCACGTAAATGTTATTGTCTTTTTGCGCCAAAACAAGTGGCGGGCCGAACTTAACCGCGGCAATGCTCTTTTCGCCGGCATTTAGCGCCAGTATGGCAAAAGCGCCCAAAAGTTCAAGGGACGAAAGCCTTACAGCCTCATAAAAGGATTTGCCCGTACCCATATAATCTTCTATTAAATGGGCTATGACCTCCGAATCGGTCTCCGTGGTAAACCTGTGCCCCTTTTTTTTAAGCGTATTTCTCAAAACTGCATAATTTTCTATTATTCCGTTATGGACTATTGCGATATCGCCACTGCAATCGATATGGGGGTGCGCGTTCTTATCCGTGGGCATTCCGTGAGTCGCCCATCTTATATGGCCTATGGCAACATCCGAATTTAAAGGGGCAATAGAGCTAAATTCGTTTGAAAGATTTACCAGCTTTCCTGATTTTTTTATATATTTTATTACCTTGTCGTCATTATCGTAATAAGCGATGCCCGATGAATCATAACCCCTGTATTCCAGGCTTTTAAGTCCGCTCAATACGACACCCACGGAGCTTTCCTTCTTAAAATTACCTGAAAAACCCATTATACCGCACATTTTTACGCCTCGCCTTGTTTTTGTTTTTTTGCCATTTTTCGCTTCATTTTTTTTAATGCCCAGCCGTCTATGTTTCGCTGGGGCATCCTGGAAATGGCCAGGGATCCTTCCGGAACATCCTTTGTAACCGTAGTTCCCGAACCGATGTAAGAATTTTTTCCTATTTTGACCGGGGCTATCAATTGGGAATCGGAACCGATAAAACAGCCGTCTTCTATAATGGTGCTGTATTTTTTCACCCCGTCATAGTTGCATGTTATAACCCCGGCGCCGATATTGACACCGTCGCCCACTATGGAATCGCCTATATAGCTTAAATGCGATGCCTTTGTATTTTTACCTATAACGGATTTTTTAACCTCGACAAAGTTTCCAATCTTTGCGCCTTCAAGAATTGCGACCCCAGGCCTTATTCTTGCGAACGGACCAATCTGGGCGCCGGAGCTGATAAAGGCGCTTTCCAAAACGCTATAACTTTTTATCGTTGAGTCTTCGAGTATGACGGAATCCTTGATGACCGCGCCGACCTCAACTGTTACACCATTAAAGATAAAGGTGTTACCCGATATAAAAACACCGGGGTAAATCGTCGAGTTGGCGCCTATCTTTG
Organism: Deltaproteobacteria bacterium; assembly: GCA_023381755.1. Taxonomy (GTDB): domain Bacteria; phylum SZUA-79; class SZUA-79; order Acidulodesulfobacterales; family Acidulodesulfobacteraceae; genus Acidulodesulfobacterium. The sequence goes on along the minus strand of JAMCUF010000025.1, from coordinate 18,448 downwards.
CATTATAACCTATATATAAATTATTAATAGATAAAAAATTCACGCTATTGTCGATTAACTTTTGAAATAACCCTTTTTTGCATAAGGCTCTGGGCATTCAGCAGATCCGGTTTTGAATTGACCCCGATAAATTCATCTTTCTTAAAAGAATTAAACGGCATGACCCTTAAACCATTTTTGAAAAAAATTTTGGCTATATCGGTAAGGTAATACTCTTTTTTGATATTATCGGGTTTGATTAGCTTTATCAACCTTTTAAGGCAACCCAGTTTAACGGCATAAACGCCGGAGTTGACCTCGTTAGTCTTTTTAACCGATTCGGGAAAATTAGCGAGCTCATTTTCTTCGATAATCTCTTTGACATATCCCTTTTTATCTTTTAAAATTCTTCCATAAGAATAAGGGTTATCGGCCGAAAAGGAAAGAACCGTCAAATCATTTTTATTGTCTAAATGAAATTTTATCATATCTTCAAAGACATCTTCCCCGATGAGGGGCATATCGCAGGGGAGAAATAACAGCTCCGCATTGTCGTCGTAAGAATTAAGGGTATCCACGGCTTTTAACGCTGCATCGCCCGTCCCGAGGTACTTTTCCTGCGTGATAAAGTCAAAGGACATCCTCTTTATCTTAAACCTCTTTTCTTTTAAAATATAATTTTTAACTAACTCTCCGCTATGCCCTACCACAATACCGATTTTATCGATAAAAACCCTATAATTGCCGCCCCGGTGGGTGTTAAAATATTTTTTTGTGTTCAAAAGCGCGGATATGGAATAAAATATCATCGGGTTTTCCAATAAATTTGCGAGGGCTTTAGGCGAACTTGCTCGCATCCTTGTCCCGAGGCCTCCCGCAAGTATTACCGGAACGATATTTTTAATTTCTTTATTTATCCCGCTTGCCCTGTTTATCATTTCATTGTCATTTCTTTATTTCTTACATTTTTTTTAAATTTTAAAATGTAGGTCAAGAATACGGATACTTTCCGATTGTTTTATTATATTGTTTTATTATATACGATATTAACGGTATTATTCAATGCCTATTAGTTCATGGGACCGTAAATCAGGCGGCGGCATTTATATTTCCAGGTCAAAATTTATTCTTAATCATTATTGCGATGTCTGAATACATCAAGGAGGGTGGAATAGCCGTAAGTAGTTTTAATAGGAAGGCTGATAGAGATAAATACCACCAGCGCCGACACAAAAAGCCCCCCCGCCAATAAATACATATTTTTATCCTCTATAAATATTAAAGCCGATATTATCCCGATAAAACCGCCGATAAGCGCCGCCATCAGCCTTCTTATGGCATGTATTAAAAAGTTTTCCAATCCGGAAATATTGCTTGGGTGAATCTTAACCCTGAAATCTTCCGTATAAGCGGAATGCATAACCCTTTTTGTATCCAGTATAAACTCTTTTATCTGATTAAATCCCTCTTTAATAATATTTAACGTGGTCATTTTTTTCCCGAGGGGCGTTTCTTTTATATATCTTTTTGCTACAGGAACTATGTCTTTTACGAGATTATAAGACGGATCCAAAGCTGTCCCTATCCCTTCCAAAACAGCTGCCGTTTTAAATATATAAACTAAATTCTGCGGAAGTTCGAACGGAAAGGCGTAAAGGCTTTTCATAATCTCGTTAATTATCTGCTGTATTCCCTTGTTTGAGATGTCTTTTTGGGTTAAAACCTTATATAATTTTTCAGCCATGCTTTCTAAAAGCTGACGGGAAACCTCTTTATTTATAATCCCAAGAGCGTAGTAAGCATCTATTATCCCGGAAAAATCCATTTTAATGCCTGCAAGAACTGCTTTAACAAGATTTTCTTTGGTATCCTCGGAAACATGTATGACAAGCCCGTAGTCAAGCACTATTATTTTCCCTTCTTTATTGACTAAAATATTGCCGGGATGAGGGTCTGCATGAATTACCCCCTTAACCAAAGACTGGTAGAGATAAAATTCTATGAGTTTATCGATGATATCCTTAGGTTTTATCCCCATTTCCTTTAATTTTGCAAAATTAGTAATTTTGACCCCTTCATAAAAATCCATAACAAGGATATTTTTTGAATTAATCTCCGGATAAGTTTTGGGAACAATTATATAGTCAAGTTTTTTTCCGATCTTTCTAAATTCCTTGATATTTTTAACCTCGTGTTTTAAATCCATCTCTTCATAAATCGTTATTTGAAATTCCTTCAGTACAACCGAAATTGACTGAATAGACTTGTTTTGGGGGAAAAATATCTTTAAAAGATTTAACACGCTTTTCAGCGTTATAATATCTATCCCCACATTTTTTTCTATATCAGGCCTGATAACCTTGACAATGACGTTATTACCGCTATATACGGCCCTGTAAACCTGAGCGACGGAGGCGGCGGCAAGTGGCTTATTATCGAATTTGTCGAAAATATCGCTTACCGGCTTTCCCAAATCCCTTTCTATAATAGGTTTGATTTTAGCAAACGAAACGGGAGGGACTTCATCCTGCAATGTAGAAAGAGCGGCTAAATACGGCGCCGGCAAAAAATCGGCCCTTGTGGATACGACCTGAGCCAGTTTGATAAAGGTGGGACCTAAGGACGCAATAATTTTTGTAAGCCATCTTGCCGACCTTACGTGATATTTTTCACCTAAGGTTTTTCTCCTGCCGAATATAACGAACCTTTTTTGATTAAAGAGTATATATAAGATAAACGGTATTGCTTTAAAAAAAATATAAAGGTTTCTTTTTATCAATAGTAATTACCCGTAGAGATTATTGTTACCGTATCGGAACTTGAATTTACGACAAAACAGTAGTGTCCATCGGGAGAAACGCTAACCGCGGTAGGATATTTCCCCACTTTAATGGTTTTAACCACCTTGTCCCCGGCAACATCTATAACGCTTAATGTGGAATCCTGAGTATTTATTACATAAAGATATTTTCCGTCCGGGGTTATCGCCTCGGCGGTAGGACCCTTACCGGTATAAACGGAGGCAACCTTTCCGAATGGCTGCGGAATATAGTTTGAAGGCGGCAATAGGGAGGCCGGGACAGCCGGAGATGTAATTGCCTGTGCGGTTTGTGCATAAGGCGCCCCACCCGGAACAACGGAGGAAACAGGCGCAGCTTGCGCATAAGCCGCCTGCGTCTTTTTAACCCTTATAAGGGCGACGCTCGAAGCCGAGGTAACGGTTACCAAAGCCGCGCTCCCGTCGGGAGATACCGCAACGTTCATTGGCCCTGCAGGCAAATTTACGGTTTTAATACGGTTAAAATGGATTGCGTTATAAATGGAAACCGCCATGCCTTGATAATTGACGACGAATAACATCATTCCATCGGGCGTTAAACTCACTGCGGAGGGGTCCGGCAGCGTTTTAAATTTTTTTATGAAGCCAAAATTTTTGGCGTTATAAACATAAATCCTATTTTCTTTACCCGATGCAACGTAAAAATAGCCGGCGGGCGAGCCGGATGGAGAAAAGGCGACGCTTGTCGGATTTTTGCCCGTGCGTATATTTCTGATAACGCTTAAAGAAGAAACATCGATAACAGAAACCGAAGAGCCGCCGGCATTTGTAACTAAAATAATTTTTCCGTTTGGAGACATGGCAATACCCTGAGGCTTTTTCCCGACGCCGATCCTTTTAATTACGGCATTTTGCCTTGTATTAATCACATCGACCTCGTTGTTGCGGATATTCGCAACAAAAGCAAGCCTTGAATTTGGGGTAAATACGATATTTACCGGACTGCCGCCCGTATTGATATCGAGCGCCTTTGTAAACGTCGCCATATTTAAAAGGCTTATATTGCCCGAAGCGGCGTTGCATACATAAGCAAAGGCAAGGGAAGGGGCAACGGCAACTCCGGCAGGATGAGCCCCAACCTTAATAGAGGCAACAACCCCCTTTGTAGCCATATCGACAACCGAAACGGTATCGCCGCCGGCATTTGTAACAAGAGCATAACTGCCGTTAGGAAAAAATGCGACGCCGAAAGGGAAGCTTCCGACAGGAATATTTCTTGTAAGCCTTGGGGTAATAAAAGCATAGGACAGGGATGAATTTAAAAAAACTCCAACAAAAATAAATACGGCTATAAAAAGAAATAACGCCTTTATATTGCAGGAAACTTTTAACATGATTTACGCCCCGCAGGTAAACTTTATTTTTTAATATTAAATACCTTAATCCAGCATTAGAAAATAGTTATTTCCATAATTCCCCTCCACCAATCTAACCCTCCCCCGTCAAGGGGGATGGGGGTATTGATATTTTCTAACGCAGGATCAGGGAAATATAATATGCTTGTTTTATTGATTTATTTTTATTAAAGATTTAAATTCGTCCTCGTCAATTATCTTGAGCCCTAACTGAAGAGCCTTATCGTACTTGGAACCGGATTCCTTGCCGGCTACAACATAATCCAGATTCTTTTTTACGGTTTTTTCGATAATCCCGCCCCGTTCTTTTATTAGGCTTTCGGCTTCGTCCCGCGTAAAATTACTTAAAGCGCCGGTAAAAATAAAACTTTTACCCGCTATCAAATTTGATTCATCCGGTTTTACAATATTGACATGCGGCGATACGCCCGCTTTAAAAAGCCTTTCTATGACATAAAGGTTTGATGCGAGCCTGAAAAAATTATATATGGATTTTCCAATCTCGTAGCCTATGCCGAACTTTGACGAAAGCCCCTCAACCGTCGCGTTTTTAATGCCCTCTATGCCGCCGAAATAACGAACAAGCAAAGAGGCGATATGTTCGCCTACATGTCTTATGCCTAATGCATAGACAAATCTATCATAAGATATATTTTTGGATTTTTCAATAGAATTAAAGAGATTTTCTTCGGATTTTTCTCCAAACCCCTCTAAATTTCTTAAATCTCCCTGTTTTAAATAATAAATATCCGCCACGTTCTTAATCAACCCTGTTTCAACCAATCTATCCACAATTTTTGCCCCCAGTCCTTTTATATCCATAGCCCTTTTTGAGGCGAAATGCACTATCGCGCCTTTAATCTGGCACGGGCAGGAAAGCTCGTTCATACACCTATGCGCCGCCCCGTCTATTACGACCTCCGACCCGCAGCAGGGGCATTTACCCGGAAGATTGAAGGCTCCGCTTAGTTTCCCCTTCAAAACAACCTTGGCAACCTCCGGTATGACATCTCCCGAGCGTTCAACCAGAACCCTGTCCCCGATATTAATATTTTTTTTATCTATTTCATCCTGATTGTGAAGCGTCGCCCTTTTAACGACAACCCCGCCGATATTTACGGGACTTAAAATTGCGACGGGCGTCAATATTCCGGTTCTGCCGACCGATACCTTGATGCCAAGGATAACCGAAACCTCCTGTTTTGCCGAAAACTTATAGGCGGTTGCCCATCTCGGGCTTTTAGAAATCTCGCCGAGCTTCTCTTGGAGGGATACGCTATTCACCTTTATGACAACTCCATCTATTTCGAATGAAAAAGATTCCCTTTTTTCTGAAATATCATCGAAAAAATCCACCGCTCCCTCAATGCCGTTTGTGATTTTCACATTCTTATTTATATTGATTCCAAGCGATTTTAAAATATTTATAAGCTCGAACTGGGTTTTAAAATTAATCTCTTTCGAACACTTCCCTATGCCGTAAGCAAACATTATAAGGTTTCTTTGCGCCGTAACTTTAGAGTCAAGCTGCCTTATGCTGCCCGATGCGGCATTTCTCGGGTTTGCAAAAAGCGGAAGTCCCTCTTTTAGCCTTTCCTCGTTAAGTCTTTTAAAATTTTCCTTATCCATTAAAACTTCGCCACGCACCTCAAGATAGCCGACGTCTTTCAAGAGCTTAAGAGGTATCGTTTTTATCGTCTTTAAATTCGTTGTAACGTCTTCCCCCGTTATTCCGTCACCCCTTGTGGAACCCCGGAAAAAGACGCCGTTTTTATAAATAAGTTCTACCGCAAGGCCGTCAAACTTAAGCTCGCATTCATATTCAATATTCTCATCCGCATTATAATCCAAAAATCTCTTAATCCGTTTATCGAACTCTATAATTTCTTCTTTCGAATAAGTATTATCCAGCGAAAGCATGGGAAGGGCGTGTTTTACCCGCGCAAACTTTTCGCTTACGGCGCCGCCGATTCTTTTAGAAGGCGAGTCTCCCCTCACGTATTGGGGGTATCGCCTTTCAAGTGCTTCCAATTCCTTGACTAATCTGTCGAACTCATAATCGGAGATGACCGGATCTTCAAGCATGTAGTAGCGGTAATTATGGTAATTTATAGCATCCGTCAGTTCGTCTATCCTTTTTTCTGCGGCTAAACCGTCTTTCGCTTGGACTTCGAAGGTTTTCAATAAGCCCTCCACTTAAGTAGGAAATTTTACCGCTATTTTTCCACTTCCTTCTTTATAGAACAGGATTAACGGAAGAAAGGCATCAATATATCGCATTATATAAATAATAATTTGCCAAAACCTTTTTAACGTAGTTTCTTGTTTGGTTAAAAGGGATAGACTCAATGAACAATAACATGTTCTTACCCTTAAATAAACGATTCTTCCAATAGTTGACGGCATTAGGCCCTGCATTATAAGAGGCTATGGCGAGATATTTTTTATTGCCGAATTTATCCAACAATGCCTTTAAATAATAAGAACCAAAGTTAATGTTAATACTTTTAGAATAAAGCATGGACGGATTAAAATTATAGCGCCTGATTTTCCTTGCGATATAATATCCGGTAGAGGGTATAATCTGCATAAGCCCGGTAGCGCTTGCACTCGAATAAGATGCGGGATTATAAAGGCTTTCCTGTTTCATAACGGCATAAATCAAATCAGCGGGGATTCCGTAATAATTTGCATACCTGTTTACGTAAGAAAGATAAGGTCTTGGATAAACCAATTTTAAAAAGTTGGCGTTTTTAACGAGGGGTTTATCGTTGTGAATTAAAATAGCCCCTAACCCTGAAGCATATCCGTAATCGCCATAATGGTTCATAATGCCGGCTAAGCTTACCATGGCCGCCTTGCTTAGCTTATTTTTACTGCCCCCGGCTATTTTTCCAATCCGTCTCATAATGCTTCCAGTTTCGGCATCTGCCAAAAAATAAATTTTAAGGTTTAAAAATGCCGTCAACCTTTCAAATTTTACATCTAAAACCGGGTCTTGCCTTAATGCCTCATTAAAAAGATTTAAATTATTCTTGCGATGCGGTTTTTTACGGTTAAGTTTAAAGGGGTCTTTTGTCTGTGTTCTGGACATTATCCCGTAATATGAAAGGGGAGACGTATTTTTTGCCAGGTTAAAATAAAACAAAGCCTTACGTGCCATTCCGAGTTTTTTTAGTATAACCCCGTACCAGAAAAGGTATTTCGCGTCATTGCCATAAATTCCGGTAACGCCCATAAGCCTTTCAAGCTCTTCCTTCGCACTTATAACCTCTGTATTTTTTAAATCGTTTATAACCTCATTCCAGGCTATTACCTTGTAAATGGATAAATCCTTTCCGCTCAGATAACCGTTATTCTTTATTATATATTTCAAGAGGCTTAATGCCTTATTCCGGTTATGTAAATTATAGTAATAGTAGTAAGCCTTCAGATATAAAAGCTCAAGCGATATGTTATTAACCCTGTTTCCGCGATTATTTTTTAATAATTTATCGGCATATTTCACAAACGAAGGGCTTTTTGCCATGAGCAAATCTTTAACCCTCACAAGGACGGCCTTTTGACTGTCAATCTTTGACAAAAGTTTTAACGACCCCGCATAATGAGCATCGTAATATAAACTTTGAGCCCTTTCGATTTTTTGGGTTTTCGTCAGGTGTAAACCGTTAAAACCTGGAATACTCTTTAATATTTGAATTACGTAATGTTTGCGCGAGAAAGAGGGATAACGGATGTAGAGCCTCAGCAAATAGTTATCTGCCGTCTTATAATTTTTTAATTTTAAATAAATTTTTGCAATTTTAAAAATTGCGCATGACCTTGCGGACGGGGTTTTCGAGTGTTCGACAACATACCTAAAATGGTCTGCCGCCGAATATAAATATCCGTCCCGTCCTTCCGAAACGGCAAGATAAAAAACGGAATTTTTATAAAAAACAAAATTTGGATAATCTTTAGCTAATTTAAAAAGCACATAATTTGCCTTGCGGTATTCCTTTAACTTTACAAAGCAGATACCCTGATAATACAAGGCATAGCCGGTTAATAACCTTCCCTTAAGCGTGTAGAGCCAAAACAGGCCTGCCGCCCTTTTATAATTGCCGGCCTTATAAAAGTTATAGGCTTCTTTAAAATAAATCTCGTTTTTATTATGTTTTTCATTATAACCGCCTAAATATGAAAAAGACTGCTTCAAACTTATAAAAAGCGGCAAGGCGATAAACAGGCAAAAAATCCATATTCTAATTAATTTTGACATCTTATTATTTTACCTTAATCCTGCGTTAGAATTAACTTTTATCTAAAACCCAAATCCCGGTTTAGGATTTTATTTTCTGGATTAACCCTCGCCTGCCGGTAAATTAAAATACCCGGTAAAGACCTCTTCCGCCGGCCCGGTCATATAAATACCGTTCGTTAATCCCCCCGATATTCTAAGCGTTCCGCCGTAAAGGTTTACATTTAAGGTACCGCGCTTAATTTTATTTAACTTTCTCATAACGGAATACACGGCGCAAGCGCCCGTCCCGCATGCTAAGGTCTCGCCGGAACCCCTTTCCCATGTTCTGACCAATACATCGCCGCCCTCTAAAACCTGGACGAATTCCACATTTATCCTCTTTGGAAACATTGGATTATTTTCTATTAAAGGTCCGTAAAAATGAACGTCGAAATCTTTTATGTCGTCAACGAATATTACGCAATGGGGATTACCCATGGAAACACAGGAAATTTCAAAATTCTTCCCTCCAATATTTAATTTTTCATTAACGATCTCGGAGCTTTTAAAGGCTGCGGGAATTTTATAGGTTTCAAAGGCCGGAAGCCCCATAAATACCTTTGCTTCCTTTACCTTTCCATCCTTTAAAAATACCTCTACGGTTTTAATTCCCGCAAGGGTTTCTATGTTTATAACCGTTTTATCCGTAAGGCGGCGGTCATAAACATACTTGGCAAAGCATCTTATCCCGTTTCCGCACATCTCGCCTTCGGAACCGTCGGCGTTAAACATCCGCATGCGAAAATCAGCTTTAGCTTCGGAAACGCCTGATGCCGGCAAAATCACGATAATGCCGTCGGAACCGACGCCAAAGTGCCTGTCGCTTATTTTAACGGCTAATTCCTTGTAAAAACCGGCATCGTCCGCAAGTCGTCCGGGCAAATCATTTATGGCGTCAAAATAAAGATAATCGTTACCTGCCCCCTGAAGCTTGGTGAATTTTATATTCATATCCTCCGTCCTAACCCTTTCGCTCCAACCCTTTCCCTGCCTCCTTCCGCACCCGAAGGACAGCGAAAGCCGAAGGCTTCGTCTTCGCCCACCTCGCGGAGGGACAGGGAATTTGCTGTACTATAACTATGCCACGGTTATTAAACTAATCGTGAATCTTATGTTTTTTTAATATCTTTTTTAATGATGTATTTCCCCGGGTGGTAAAGCTATGGGCAATGACAGTTCCGTTTTTTATCACCACGTCGAGCTTTTGCCCATATTTCCTTGTTGAGCTTGTAAGGATCTCGCCTCCCATATGCACGTACTTATGATAATAGAACCTGTATTTATATGTAACCTCGCCAGGGGTCAACGGATTTTTGGAGGTGGAATGCGGCGGACCGAACATCGAGACTATTTGGGAGAGGGTCGTGACCCCGTTTATTATTTTATCCACCTTGGTTGACATTATCGGCTTGCCTTGAATATTTCTTGTCGTAACGCATCCGGTCAAGGTGAAAACGGATAAAAGCAAAACCGGTAAAAGCAAAAAGGCCTTTTTCGTCATTTTAAATACCTCCGAAAAACTGAAAATTTTTATTCATCTCGAATACTGCTAGTTCTAATTCTAACATAAATAAGAATATTACTTCAACTTTACCCCCCCCTCGCCGTCCTTTTACTTTCTAAGCCTCGGGTCAATCAAAGCATAAGCTATATCCGCCATAAGGTTGCCAATGAGGGTAAGAATTGCGCCTATAACCAAAATACCCATTATCGTGGGATAGTCGCGGGCAAGAACGCTCTGGTAAAACAGCCTGCCCATGCCGTTTATATCAAATATGGTTTCTATTATAACGCTTCCGCCGATAAGTCCCGGAACACTTAATCCCAATATCGTTATAAACGGAATAAGGGCATTTTTTAAGACGTGTTTGTAAATGACCACCCATTCCTTTAATCCCTTTGCCCTTGCCGTCATAACATATTCCTGCCTGTACACTTCAAGCATGTTTCCCCGTAAATACCTTGAAAGTCCCGCAACACCGCCAAATCCTGCAACGAAAACCGGCATAACTAAATGTTTCCCGATATCTATAAGCTTTCCCCACAGGGGAAAAGAGTTATAACCCACCGATGTTATCCCTCCTACCGGCAAAAAACGCAAATCTATCCCAAAAAATATTATCAATAACAGCGCCACCCAAAAAGAAGGTGCGGCAAAACCTATAAAAACCAAAACCGCTGATATTTTATCAAACAATGAATTCTGTTTTACGGCGGACAACACCCCTACCGGTATCGAAAATATAAAGATAAATATCAATGCCAGGGTGTTAATGATAATCGTAATCCCGATCGTTCTTTTAATCTCGGTTATAACCGGTTCATGATTGGCGGTAAATGACAACCCGAAATTAAAAGTGGCTATTCTTTTTAGCCATTCTATATATTGCACTAAAAGCGGCTTATTTAATCCGTATAGTTTTGCGAGCTGAATCCTTGCGGACATGGATACCTTGGGATTTAATCCCAACTGCTCGGTTAAGGGATTCCCCGGGGCAAGATGAATGACAAAAAAGGATATCAGGGTGATGCCGATTAAAATCGGTATCATGAATAAGATTCTTTTAAAAATGTAAATGCCCATAATAAAATGGCTTATAGTTTTTTATTTTTGTTTATTATTATATAATACAAAGAGAGAAAAATATATCCGGCTTCAAACCGGATATATTTTTCACTATATACTTTATGCTTATGCGCATATTTTATGAAAGAACTTAGTGACGCCTTTAAAAATAATAAATTAGCATCGCTTTCCCTTATATTTATTTTAATCGTAATCTTGGCCGCAATATTTGCCCCCTATATTGCTCCATACACTCCGGATAAAATAAACGTAAGCTCAATTTTGCTGCCGCCAAGCTTTGCCCATCCTTTGGGAACGGACCAGCTTGGAAGGGACGTGCTCTCAAGGCTTATTTACGGCAGCAGGATTTCGATAGAGGTTGGATTTATCGCTGTTTCCATTTCTTTGTTTATCGGAATTATCGTCGGTTCGTATGCAGGCTATTACGGCGGCATAACCGACAGCATTTTAATGCGGTTTGTCGATATAATGCTGACGTTCCCGTCTTTCTTTTTAATTCTTGCCATAAGCGCAATATTAAAACCGTCCATTATCAATATAATGATTATAATCGGGCTTACGTCGTGGATGGGGGTTGCAAGAATTATAAGGGCTGAATTTACCCAAAGCAGGGAAAAGGACTATGTGCTGGCGGCAAAAGCCTCCGGCGCCTCAGCCCCCTACATAATGTTTTTTGAAATACTGCCGAATACTATTGCTCCTATTTTAGTCTCCGCAACATTAGGTATCGCGGCGGCAATATTGATTCAAGCCTCGCTTGCATTCCTCGGAATAGGAATAATGCCGCCGACGCCAAGCTGGGGAGGGATGCTCTCAAGGGGGAAAACGTACATAATGATTGCGTGGTGGCTTACGCTTTTCCCCGGCATTGCCATTCTTTTAACGGTTCTGGGCTTTAACTTAATCGGCGAAGCGGTTAGGGATGCGTTAGACCCGAGGTATTCGGGCGAGAGATAAGACGGCAAAAAATACACAGGTTTTATTCCGCTTTTAAAATTCCGGCAGGTTCCTCAAATCTTTTCCCAGATCCATATAGAGCAATAACTCCATAATCTTTTGGGCATGGTCGGCAAACCTTTCATATTTTCTTGCAATGAATATATATGTTATATTATTCTCCAATGCCTTCAAATCCTTTAAGGAGCTATTCATAATATCTACGACTATTTTATGGGACAATACGTCGATTACGTTTTCGTCTTTTATAATAATGTCTTTTAACCCGATATTATCTTTTACCCCGTCCGAATACATCTTTATCGCCATCTTAAGCATTTCGTCGCCCCTTCTCGCAACATCTTCGAAATAGGAATAGATGCACTTAAATTCCTCCGAAGACGAAGAACCGTCCGTCAGCTTAAGGCCGATCTGACAAACGGAGGCGCATAAATCCCCCATCCTTTCAAGATCGGTTATTATTTTCATCGATGTGGTTATAAACATTAAATCGGCTGCTTCGGGCTGGTATAATGCCAGAAGTTTTATGCAATTTTCATTAATGCCGACCTCCATCTGGTTTACTTTAAGGTCGTTCTTAATAGTGTCTTCGGCTAATTTTTTATCCCTTTCGAAAAGAAATACGGTGGCGTTGTTGAGCTGATTATTAACAATTTCGCTCATTTCGACAATACTTTTTTTTAATTTTACAAGCTCATTATCCAATACATTCATTTAACAAGTCCCGCCGCTGTTAATTAAATTAATTAATTAATTATTTATCCCGTTTATTTTTTATTTATTTTATTTACATTTTTTACATTTATCATATTTCAACACACATTAAATACTATTTTAATAAAATATTCAACCGGCAAAAACAAACCGGCTAAGCAAAATAAATAAGGTTAGGTTCCGCTTTAATACCTGCTGGTTATAAAATTCTCCGTCCTTTTGTCCTTAGGCCTTGTAAAGAAATTACCGGCTTCGTCAAATTCTATAAGTTCCCCGTCGAGAAAAAATCCGCTGTAATCGGAAATCCTGCCTGCCTGCTGAATATTATGGCTTACTATTATAATGGTATAATATTTTTTGAATGTCGTAATCAAGTCTAATATAATGCTTGCCGAGGCAGGGTCCAAATAAGCCGTCGGTTCGTCCATCAAAAGTATGGAGGGGTTTGTGGCAATAGCCCTTGCAATACACAGTCTTTGCTGCTGTCCGCCGGAAAGGGAAAAAGCCGGCTTATGAAGATTGTCTTTTACCTCGTCGTAAAGACCCGCATATTTAAGGCACTTCTCAACCCTTTCGGTAATAAACTCCCTGTTTTTTATCCCGTGTATTTTTAATCCGAAAGCAACATTATCAAAAACGGATTTAGGGAAAGGGTTCGGATTTTGAAAGACCATGCCGATATTTCTTCTTAATTCCACAACATCAACAGACTTTTTGTATATATTCTTTCCGTCTATTAAAACTTCGCCCGTTAATTTAGCCCCCTCGGTATAATCGTTCATTCTGTTCAGGGTCCTTAAAAAGGTCGATTTTCCGCACCCGGAAGGTCCAAGCAGGGTGCAAACCGAATTTTTTTTAAAATACAGGTTGATATCTTTTAAGAGATGATAATTGCCGTAATAGAAATTAAGGTTTTTAACCTCCGCTTTAATCTCGTTTTGTTCCGCCATATTAAACCTTTGTCCCTTAAAAATGAAAATAATTTACGATAAAAACCTTTTAGTTAAATAGCTTATTAACCTTAATCCCAGGTCTAATACAAAAATAAACAAAAGCAAAACTACCGAGGCGGCTTCAGCCTTAATATGTAAAATCCGGGAAGGCTCATGAATATATATAAAAATCAGCATTGCCATGTCCCCAACCGCTCCTCCCGGTCCGGTAACCCCGGTCGGCATTCCCGTATTGTAATAGTTCGTGAATAAAAGCGGGGCCGTCTGTCCTACAATATTCATTATGCCCAGAAGTATCCCCGTAAATATACCGCCCAGCGCCGCTTTTATTATAACGGATTTTGTCGCCTGCCATTTTGTAGCGCCCATAGCCAAAGCCCCCTCTATATAACCTGCGGGGATCTGGCTAACCGCCTGTTCCGTCAAAAGAGTGATTATGGGAGTCATAATAAAACCCAGCGTAAACCCCCCTGCAAGAGCCGAAAACCCGAAATGAAAACCTAAGCCCGCGTTTGTGGAAAACACGTAGAAACCGACAATGCCCCATACAACCGAAGGAATTCCAATCATTAATTCGTTCAATAATCTTAAAACGCTATTTGTCCTTTTCTTCCCGAAAAGAGATAAATATAGTCCCGTTCCTATCCCTATCGGAACCGCAAGAATAGAGGCAATTATGATAAGATAAACGTCCCCTGTAATTGCGTTTAATATCCCGCCCGAAGCCCCTATAGGAAAACCGGTGGGCAGGGTCGAAATGAATCTCCAGTTAAGATATTTATGTCCTACGGCGACAGCCTCATAGATAATATGGAAAACAGGGAAAGAGCCTATAACGAAAGCCGTTACCGCAAAAAATACCGCAATGTTATTATAGAATTTTTTTCTTTTAATATACCCCCTGTCTACAGGGAATACCGGCATTGAACCGTCATTTTTTTCAATATTCGCAAGTTCTGTCATAAATCCTCTTAATCAACCCCCGCCGAACCGCGACCTGTTAAACCTTCCGCCTATAACCTTGTTTAATATGTTCCTTCCTACTATGTTGATTATAAGGCTGACGGCTAAAAGTATCAGCGCAAGCTCAACCTCGGCGGATGCGTATATAGGGCTGATAACGGCAAAAGTAAAGGTGTTTGCAAGTAAAGAGGATATTGTGTACCCGACGCTGAATAATGACTTAGGAATAACAGCCTGATTCCCTATTAAAAGCACGACGGCGATCGTCTCTCCGACCGCCCTGCCGAAACCAAGTATTATTCCCCCGTAAATCCCGTTTAATGCATAAGGCATCGAAACATCTTTTATGACATCGAGCCTTGTGGCCCCCATAGCAAGCGCTCCGTCTTTTGCAATTTTAGGAACCGATGCCAAGGAGTCTTTCGTGATGGACGATATGATGGGTAAAATCATAAACGCCACGACAATGCTTGCCGCAAGTATTCCATAGCCGATATTCTCCTCGACCCTTAAAAACGGAATGCCTGAAAAATATCTGTCAAAAAACGGTTCGACGGATTGTCTTAGCCATGGAACTATGGTTAATACGCCCCACACGCCGAAAACGACACTGGGTATTCCTGCCATCATTTCTATGATTACGGTAAAAATCCCTCTTAAAAATAACGGGCAGTATTCCTGAAGAAATATACCTATGCCGAAACTAAAAGGTATGGCAAATAATAATGCGAGGAATGTTACCGTAAAAGTTCCGATAAGAAAGGTAAGCGCGCCAAAAACCTCTTTCGGGGGATTCCACGCCTTAACCCATAAAAATGAAAAGCCGTATCTGATAATTGCGGGATAACTATAAAAAAGTATAACTATAACCGCTATTAAAAAAACCGAAATGACGGATAACACGAAAACCGAAAGGATAAGTTTATACAGGTCGTCTTTGTATTTTAGATTAAACATTTAAGATAAAAACCTTCCTTTTTTCTCAGTTAGTATTCCCCTTCCAGAATTTTGTCCGATTATAACATATCCGTTTAGGATTTTCATTAAAAAAATCTTAAAAAAATCCTTGTTTTTATTATTTTACCATTTCAATGTTACGGTTTTATTACGGTTATGTTAAATTTTTATTACAACCCGCAACAAGAAAGAAAAGGCGCGGAATTAAAAAACATGAATTAAAAAAACATCCCAAATTACGCTAAATATATATTATAATGGGTAAATGGACAAACTAAAAAATATGGACGATATGAACAATAAAAGGGCCGTCGTTCTTTTCAGCGGGGGGCTCGATTCTAGCACTGTGCTTAAGATTGCGATAGATGAAGGCTTTGAAGTTATTCCCCTCACATTTTTTTACAACCAGAGACACAAAACCGAAATAGGGCATGCAAAAAAGATAGTTAAATTTTTTAATTTGAAAAATCATGTCATAGTCAGCCTGGATTTCGGTCAAATTAAAGGCTCGGCTTTAATAGATTTATCTATGGATGTGCCTAAAAACAGGATTAAAGAAAACCGGGTCCGGCAGGACTTGAATGAAACCGGAGAAACCGGTAATGTTGACGATATTCCGGTAACTTACGTTCCCGCAAGGAATACGGTGTTTTTGTCTTATGCCCTTGCCGTCGCGGAGGTTAACATGGCAGGCGACATTTTTATAGGGGCAAACCATATCGACTACAGCGGCTATCCGGACTGCAGACCTGACTATTTAAGGGCTTTCGAAAAAATGGCAAATCTGGCTACTAAAGCATCGGTAACGGGTGAAATAAATTTTAAGATAAATGCGCCGCTTCTTAAATTAACCAAAAAAGATATAATTATCAGGGCTTTTGAAATCGGCGCGCCGCTTGAGCTGACCCATAGCTGTTACGACCCGGTAGAAGGTCTGGCGTGCGGGGTGTGCGACTCCTGCATTTTAAGGAGAAGAGGATTCGAAGAGGCTAAAATTAAAGACCCGGCTAAGTATTACAAGGGGTAACCTCCTTTAATCAGCGTTAATGGTGTTATCCGCTTGTTTTTTTATTTTTAGTTAAGGCAAGGTTTATAGCCATCCATTGACGGCTCATAGACAAATTAAAAGTTATTTATGCATAGACATTGTAAAAGTTATTGACAAGTTAAATTTTTTACTTGACAATAATTGCAATTATAGTGTAAAGATATTAACATTATTGTTAATTTAAGTTATTACGTTTTTAGGAGGTAAGTTAATATGAAAAAGCAAATATTCCGGTTTAACGGGGGGGGGATAACGTCATGCGTTCCTTAAGGGTTATCCGCAAAAGCGAGGCTTTTACTCTTATCGAACTCGTCATGGTAATACTCTTAGTCGGCATTCTGGCGGCGGTCGTCCTGCCTAAGTTCGTAAATTTAACCGGCTCGGCAAACAAGGCGGCTTCGCAGGGCGTAGTCGGGTCGCTGGGGGAAGGGTTGACGACACAGTTTTCAAAGGATTTGGTGAATAACGATTTAAGCACCTATTTAACCGTGGCTCAGGGAACGGGAGTAATAACGTTTCTCTTAACCGCTCCTACTACGACAACGTCCGGAACAAATCCGTATGAAAATCCATTTTTGTTATTGCCTAATTATTCGGCTTCGATTACCGCAGGCGTGGGAACTGGAACCGTTTATAATTCCGGAGGTTCAGGTAAACCGCTCGCAACGGCTCCGGGAAATTCATGGTGGTTGAATTTTAAAGAGGGGACAATATCCGCTCTCGGAACAGGGGCGAACACGGTAATCCCGACGTGCGATAACGGAGCGACCCCAGTTGATATTACAATACCTGTAAGCGAATACATCACCCCGTTGGGTAATATCGACTACGTTTATTCTAACGGTTATACTGAAGACAGCTATTTTTATTACGCGGTAACCGACGCGAACGGCAATACCGACGGCTTCTATTTATATCCATGTCCGACAGGTGCAGATTAAAAAATAAATAGAAAAAGGTATCAGATTTATTCCATTTCGGCGGGCATAAAAGCAATGCTTTTATATAAGCGCCAGCCTTCGTATTCTTACTCCCGCCTACATTTGCGGGGGTAAGTTTTTTTGTGAGATTTGCCGTAAACAAAAAAGAATATTTAATTCCCCAAAGTTATTCCGCTTTAGACAGCTCTCCGAGGTCGATTTCTAAAGAAAGGGTTTTTATCAAAAACTTGCCGCCGTTTTTCTTATAATCCTGCTTTTGAAATTGGGTAAATTTTTTAGATTCGTTATTGATAAAGGATTCAACGGTTTTATTGTCCGGATCGACTATTATGTATTCTTTTACGCCCGTTCTTTCATAAACCGCTTTTTTCCGAATAGCGTCGTAATCCTTGCTTGATGAAGAAAGTATTTCGACGACAAGATCGGGGGCTCCGTCTATACCCCCTTCTCTTAAAATAGAACTGTTTTCCTTGGATACGAACACTATGTCTGGCTGATACGCATTTTTATCGTCTAAATATACATCTATGGGGGACGGATAAACATAACCCGAATTATTTTTTTTAACATGATTATAGACTGAATCCGCTAAACTCATAAGCAGGGCTTGGTGAAGCCGTTTTGGCGACGGACTCATTATTAAATCTCCTTCGATAAGTTGATAAGGGGCTCCCTCAGGCAGGTTAAAATAATCTGATGCCGAGTATGATTTATCTTTAAGACTTTCGTTATCAAAATTTCTAAGTATTTGGGTCATATTTTTTATTAAGCTTTAAAATCGGACATTTTTATATCGTTAAAATTCAGCAAGTCCATATAATCCCATTCCTTATAAGCCATGGCGTAAATATTTTTGTCCGTTAATTCTTTTAC